>JBMTWK010000421.1:0-3783 GCA_049452395.1 Prochlorothrix sp.
GGTAGGGGCAAACCCCCCGTGGTTGCCGCTGCCCAAAAACTTTGATCGGGGCTGAAGAGGGGAGCCACGGGGGCGCGACCCCTACCAAGATTCTTCTAAAGTGGGATACTCCCCCAGATTGATCCAGTTGGTTACCACAGTGCCTGGGCGTGAGAATGATAAAACGCCTGAAGATGGTAAAAATCGATTTCCTGTGCTACTGTGTATAGTTGGCAAGAATTCATGGGAAAAGCACTTGATACTCCCGTTGCAAGGAGAATTACGTAGCATTGCAACAGGATTTAAAGGAGTCATGCATGGCTTAACCTCCCATCCCCTGCCTGCTTAGTAACCCCACGGTCCCCGGCTTTCCCGTTGAAGCACCCTCGCTAAGGACCCGCTCGGTGGGGCGATCGACTGTCAGAATTTCAACAACTGAACTTGCATATGACCACTCAACAGGTTCTTCACCCCATGGTGAAATTCCAACGCCATGTTCGCTCTTTGGTGGAGTCCGAGATTCTTAAGCCAACCGATGGCCTCTGGAAAATTGCATTTCTCTACGGTGACGAGTGGCAACACTGGCGCAAAGAACTAGAGGAATTTGAATTCACCATGCAGGATCCCGTCAGCGAACTGCTGCACGTCGAAGTTTGGGAAGAAGATTGACGGTTTTGCCCCATTCCATTCCCCCTAGCCCAAAATTTAGGATCATCTGAGTTCAGGCAACTTCCCCCATCCCGTAGCCTGTGCTGCTCCTGTTCCCTCAACCAGCATCAGACTTTGCCCCATGTCTACCCCATCTGTCCCCGCTGCTGGTGCCTTTCGCACCGAAACTGATTCCATGGGCGATCGCCAGATCCCAGCCCAAACCTACTATGGAATCCAAACCTCCCGCGCCCTGGATAACTTCCCCATTAGCGGCCTAAAGCCCCTGGCGACCTATGTCGATGCCTGTGTCTTGATTAAAAAAGCCACGGCACAGGTTAACAGCGAATTGGGCTGTATTCCGGCGGAAATTGGCCAAGGGATTATCCAAGCGGCAGATGAGGTGTTGCAAGGCCAGTGGCGCGATCAGTTTGTGGTGGATGTTTACCAAGCAGGAGCGGGGACTTCCCACCACATGAATGTGAACGAGGTGCTGGCTAACCGTGCTTTAGAGCTATTAGGGTCGGAAAAAGGGGACTATAAGCGCGTTAGCCCCAATGATCACGTTAACTATGGCCAATCCACCAACGATGTCATTCCTACGGCCATTCGCCTGGGGGGACTGCTGGCACTGACCCATAGTTTATATCCGGCCTTGGAGCGGGCGATCGAGGTGCTGGGCCACAAGGCTGAGGAGTTCCAGGATGTGATTAAGTCCGGGCGGACCCACCTCCAAGATGCTGTACCTGTGCGCTTGGGCGAGAATTTCCGAGCTTGGCAGCAGATCTTGCAGGACCATCAGCGCCGAATCCAAACGGCTGCCCAGGATCTCTGTAGCCTCGGCCTAGGGGGGAGTGCCTCCGGGACGGGCCTCAACACCCACCCCCAGTATGCTCAGAAAGTCGCTGCAACCCTGGGTGACCTGACGGGCTATCCCCTCAGTTTTGCCCCCCATCCCATGGCAGCGATGCAAAGTATGGCTCCCTTTGTGGCGGTTTCCGGGAGCGTGCGGAACCTAGCTCAGGATCTCGTCAAGATTTCCCATGACTTGCGCCTGATGGATTCTGGTCCCAAAACGGGCCTCAAGGAGATTCAACTGCCGCCGGTTCAGCCCGGTTCTTCGATTATGCCGGGGAAATATAACCCGGTGATGGCGGAAATGACCTCAATGGTGTGTTTCCAGGTGATGGGCTATGATACGGCGATCGCCTTTGCGGCCCAAGCGGGTCAGTTGGAACTAAATGTGATGATGCCGCTGATTGCCTATAATCTCATCCATAGCATTGAAATACTCGGTAATACCCTCTCTGCGCTCACAGACAAGTGCTTGGCTGGCGTTACGGCCAACCGCGATCGCTGCCTTGCCTATGCGGAAGGGAGTTTAGCCCTAGTGACGGCCCTCAACCCCCACATTGGCTATCTCAACGCTGCTGCGGTCGCGAAGGAGTCCCTCGCAACAGGTCAGTCTCTGCGGCAAATTGTCCTAGATCAAGGTTTGATGAGTGAGGCCGAGCTAGCGGAGGTTTTAGACCTTGAAGCCATGTCCCAACTTCAAATGGAGCGCTAGAGACAATGAGCCGGATTGCCCGTTGGGGCCGCAGCATGGGCCTTAGGGACAAAACTCGCCTTAAGATTGGGGACTAGGGGTTTTCCGTCACATAAGTCTTCGATCGCGGCCACTAGCTCCTGAATACCCAAAGGCTTGGTAAAGTAGGCCGTCGCCCCCAACTGTTCAGCTTGGGACAAATGGCGATCGCCCTGGCGCGAAGTCAGCAGCGCAACGGGTAGCTGAGCCAAGCGATCGTCCTGGCGCACCCGCTGAAGCAACTGAAATCCATCTAAACGCGGCATTTCCACATCAGAAATCAACAGCCGACAGTCTAGCCCCTCCTGGAGCCGTTCCCATGCCTCCTGTCCATCCCGGCACTGCATCACCTGATATCCCGCTTGCTCCAGCGCATGGCTAAGCCACCGCCGCGCTGCCACTGAATCATCGACGATTAAGACCGTTTGTTGCCGGGAAACCTGTATTTCAGGCGGAGGGGCCACGGAAACAGCGCTAGGCTTGGTCTTGCGCCGCAGCAGGCTTTCTGGGGACAGCACCGGGACCACTTGCCCCTGGGGTAACAACGTACAGCCAGACAAGTAGGGCGGCACGGGCAACCAGGACTCTAGGGCTTTCAGCACCATTTCTCGCTCTTCCAGTAAGGAATCGATCTGGAGGGCGATCGGCTGCGTAGACTGGAGAATAACGGCAATTGCACCGGAAAACTTGGCCCCCTGCCCCCCTAGTCCCACGGTATCCAGTTCCTGGGTAACGGCCTGCAACTGCCAAGCATGGCTTGGAGCCGGGAGCAGTTCGTGGAGCTGAAAAAGGGGAACAGTGCGCCCTTTCCAGGTCATTTGCGCTTGCCCCAGTTCCAAAGCTTCCATTTCCACCAATTCCAGCACCTGGCTGGAGGGAATGACCACTTGGGCCGGAGTTCCCCAGGGTCGGTTTTGCTGGCAGAGCAGTAGGGGCAAAATATTGAGGGTGGAGGGAACCATCAGGATAAAGCGGGTGCCCTTGCCCGCTAGGGTTTGAATTTGCACCGATCCCCGCAGGCGCTCCAGTTGGGTTTTGACCACATCGAGGCCCACTCCCCGCCCCGACAGTTCTCCCACCTGATCCGCTGTGGAGAAGCCCGGTATAAAAAGGCAATTAAGAATTTTTTGGGGACTGAGCGATGCTTTTTGGCTATCTTTGCCGGTACTGGGCGGCAGTAAACCGAGTTTTTCTGCCTTAGCGCGGATTTTGTCGAGATCAATGCCACGACCGTCATCAGTGACAGTGATGATCACACTGGTTCCGGCCTGCCGCGCACTGAGGGCGATTTTACCCTGGGGCGATTTGCCCAAACGACGGCGATCGGCGGGTGACTCCTGACCATGGTCAAAGGCATTGCGGATTAAATGGAGCAGCGGGTCGTAGAGATAGTCCAAAATTGCCCGATCGATCTCGGTTTCTGCTCCCTCTACCTGAAATTGGACTGTTTTATTGTAACGCTGGTTCAAATCCCACAGGGGGCGACGGAAGCGATCGGCCAAGGTCTCAAAGCGAACCATGCGGGCATCCGTTAAACCTTGGCGCAGGGTGTCCAACTCCTTACGCACATA
>JBMTWK010000422.1:0-3775 GCA_049452395.1 Prochlorothrix sp.
GATGCCTATATTGTCTCGGCTGTTCGGACTCCTCTTGGACGTTTTGGAGGTCTTTTAGCAAATCTGTCCCCCGCTCAACTGGGTGCCCACGCCATGTCAGCGGCCCTGACCCAGGCCCAAATTCAGGGCGAACAGTTAGATCTCTACATCATGGGTAATGTGCTGCGGGCAGGCCACGGCCAACTGATCCCCAGACAAGCGGCGCTGCAAGCAGGAATCCCAGCGACTGTAGACGGCTACGCAGTCGATATGGTTTGTTCTTCCGGCATGATCGCCATTATTAACGCAGCAACCGCCATTAAGGCCGGAGAAGCCAATCTTGTCCTGGCTGGGGGCACTGAGTCCATGTCCCAAACCGCCTTTTCCCTGTCCCACCGTGCCCGCTGGGGCTACAAGTTCCTCATGGGCGCACCAGAACAGCTCACGGATTTGCTGCTCTACGATGGCCTCACCGATCCCACCACAGGTGAAGGAATGGGGGAAGAAACCGAGCGATTGAGCGCAGAGAATGGCTTTAGCCGCGAAGCCTTGGATGAAGTGGCCGCTCTGTCCCAAAAACGAGCCGCAGAGGCCACAGAACGGGGAGCCTTTAAGGCAGAAATCGCCCCCCTAGAGATCAAAGTCAAGCGGGACACCCAGGTGATCGATCGCGATGAAGGCATCCGGGCCGATACCACCTTGGAATCCCTCGCAACACTGCGTCCTGCCTTTGGCAAAGAGGGCGTTCTCACCGCCGGAAACTGTAGCCAAATTTCCGATGGAGCCTCTGCATTGGTGGTGGCTAGCCAAACGGCAGTGGATGAACTGGGCCTAAAACCGATCGCCAAAATCCTGGGCGGCACCTGGTCCGGGGGCGAAACCTGGCGTTTTCCAGAATATCCCGTCTTTGCCAGCAAGAAGCTGCTAGAGCGCTTGGGCAAGCAAGTCAGTGATATTGATTTGTTTGAAAATAACGAAGCGTTCTCCGCCAGTACTCTGCTGTTTGAAAATATGCTGGGCGTGTCGCGGGACAAGCTCAATGTCAATGGTGGCGCGATCGCCCTGGGTCACCCGATCGGGGCTTCCGGTGCCCGCATTTGCACCACCTTGCTCCATGCCCTTCTGCAACAGGATAAAACCCTTGGTTTAGCGGCCCTTTGCCACGGAACCGGCGGCGGCACTGCGATCGCCTTTGAGCGGGTCTAAGTCCTCGACCGTGGGGTGGGTCTGGCCCACCCTGCCAACTCTGACCCAAATGTTTAGAATTTTCCTATTTTCTCTTGATTACGCTTCATTACGCTACAGACCCTAGCTTTGCTTAGGAGAATGACCTATGGTATCCCTCGGCCTTGAAGATAAAGTCATCGTTGTAACGGGTGGCAATCGCGGCATTGGTAAGGCGATCGTGACTCTCTTGCTCGACTTAGGCGCAAAGGTTGCCTATACCGATATTCAGGTAGACAGTGAACCGGGTCCTGCCTTGGGAATTAAGGCAGATGTGACCGATCCGGCTTCTATGGAAGCGGCTGCCCAGGAAATTCAAGAGAAATTGGGCACAGTTTACGGGGTTGTGGCCAATGCAGGCATTACACGGGATAACTTCTTTGGCAGTTTGGCCCCAGAGGATTGGGATGCGGTCATTAATGTCAACCTGAAGGGCGTTGCCTTTACGATTAAGCCCTTTTTACAGGGTATGTATGACCAACAGGGCGGATCGATCGTCGGTATTAGCTCAATCTCCGGCGATCGGGGCAATAAAGGCCAAACCAACTATTCTGCCACCAAGGCAGGGGTCATCGGCATGATGAAATCCCTAGCCCTGGAAACAGCCCGCTATGGGGTCCGGGCGAATGCGATCGCACCGGGTTTCATTAACACGGAAATGACCAAAGCCATCCCGGATAAGGTGAAAGAGAAGATTACAGCGGAAATTCCCTTCCGTCGCTTTGGAGAGCCGGAAGATATTGCTTGGGCCGTTGCCTATCTCCTGTCTCCGGTGGCTAGCGCCTATGTTTCCGGTACAGTCCTCCGCGTTAACGGCGCACACCACACCTAAGGGAATCCCCCCTAGCCCCCCTTCTTCAGAGGGGGGGAGTTGGGAAGGCTGATGGCTCATCGGCGCTCCCAGGGGAAATTTCAAGAGCCGATTACAAATCGGCAATCCCAGGGGGAATTTCAAGAGCCGATTACAAATCGGCGATCCCAGGGGGCAATTTCAAGAGCCGATTACAAATCGGCGATCCCAGGGAGATTATCCCTACCGTGCTTATCATTTCCCCCCATCGTGCTACATATCTCCCCATTTCGAGTTCTTTCATAGACTCTAAGGAGTTTTCGACCTATGGCTACTCCCACCAATCCCACCGTCACCAACTGGGCTGAATCCACCCAGAGTTGGGTCGATGCCTGGACCCAAACCAATACCCAAATTTGGGGTAGCTGGTTTAAGGCGATCGGCGACTTTACCCCCCAAGCCCCCGACACCGTGGGCCAAGGCTTGAGCCAAAGCTTTAATGGAGACTTTGACCAGTTAAACCAGATTTTTGCCCGCAATCAGCAGCTTTTAAGCCGCTTTTTCAAGGTTTCCGTCGATGCATGGCAAGAACTCCTGCCCGCGTTTGAAGCCGGAGGCAACTGGCAGGACACCATCAACCAGTACAACCAGCAACTTCAAGATCAACTGGCTGCTTTCGCCAACAGTAGCCAAAAAATCAGCCAAAATAACCTAGAACTGTGGCAACTCTACATTGATGAAGTCAAACAGTTCAACCAGCTTTGGTTTGCACCCCTAGGCGTTAAAATTCCCGATTTTGTTGCAGGTCAAAGCGCCCCCTGGTTAGAGCTAAATAACCGTTACTGGGAAATGCTCTATGACAAGAGCTTTAGCGGCATGATTCTCAGTAGCCCCATGCTGGGGCCAAACCGTGAGTTTACGGGCAAGCTGCTGCGGAACTTTGAAGCCTGGACAGACCTCTATCGCGCTAGCACCGACTATCAGTTGATTTTAGGCGAAGTCCAAGTCAAATCCTTTGAAAACCTGATGCAGACCTTAGTGGAGAAGGCTGAAAAAGGGGAAATCGTCAAGGACTGGAAAGAGTTCCAGGGGCTGTGGAGCCAAGTGGCTGACGATATCTTTGCAGCAGCTTTCTGCGAGGAGAAAAACATCAAGATTCGCGGCAAATTCATCAATGCCCTCAATCACTACCGGCTCCAGCAGCAGGAACTGATTGAAGTACTGCTCAGCAGCATGAATCTACCGACCCGCAGTGAAGTCGATGAAGTTCACAAAACGGTCTATGAACTGCGCAAGCAAATTAAGCAGTTGCAAAAAAAAGTGACAGCGTTAGAAACAGCGGCTCCCCCTGCGGCTCCTGACGCTGCGGCTGACCCCAAGCCCGGTAGTGCTCCAAAATCCAGCACTCCCAAGAAATAACGTTCCTAACCCGCGTAACCCGTCGGTGGGCCATGCTCACCGGGTCTGCTCAACGGGTAGCTCACCCCGTATGCTCACCGACGTTGCACTGTGATTCCCATTTGGCTCTGGAGGTTTTATATGGTTCCGTTTTTAGCCCAAGTCAACCTAGAAGAAGCGGCTCAGGAATACAACGATTTGGCCAATGCGATGACCAAGGGGTTGCAAAACCTCAGTCAGTTGCGGGATGAGGACATTGAGGTGGGCTATAGCCCCCGTGAGGCGGTTTACCAAGAAGATAAGGTGACGCTGTACCGCTTTACGCCCCAGGTGAAGAGTCCCTTCAAGGTGCCCTTACTGATTGTCTATGCCCTTGTAAATCGG
>JBMTWK010000423.1:0-3772 GCA_049452395.1 Prochlorothrix sp.
CCCGATCGCCCCAGACCCAGCAACCCCAAACGCAACCGCCCCAGGAACTGACCCGATCGCCCCCAAGGCTCCCCCCACGGTTTTCCAATGCGTCAGCGGCTCCGCCATGGCGGGGGGCTTTGCCGTTTTGCTCTATCGCCTCACCCAATCCATGGCCCAGTCCTTTGCAGACAAGCCGATCCAAGCCAAAAGCTACCTTGCCGCCAACATTGGCGCTGCCGTGCGTACCCTTGTGGTCGGTAGCGTCACCCTGGCGACGTTTTTATTTGCCATTTCAGCCCTGGGTCTGTTGGCCTTGGGCATCCAAACCCTCATCACGGGTCGCAAAACCCTGACTGACTGACCAATTGACTGACTAATGGACTGACTAATGGACTGGCAAAACGGAATCAAACCGAAAATCCCGTAGAGGCGCAGTCTTCGCACCCAATGCCCCCATTTTGCGCCCAATAACCCACCAAAAACCCTAAAAATCTCCTAGGGGCGTGACTTTCGCGCCCAATTCCCTATTTTTTGCCCAATAACCCCACTTTGTGCCCAACGCGGTGACTGAGAGCTAGCGGCGCATAATCAGCACAGGACAGGGGGCGCAACGGCTCACCCGCTCGGCAACAGACCCCATTAAAAAGTGGGACAGCCCCTTGCGGCCATGGGAAGGAATCACCACCAGGGTGATGGCTTGGGCCTGGATGTAGCTGGCGATTTGGTTACTGGGGTCGCCGATCGCCACCTTAAAAATCACCTGGCCATAGCTCTCCCCCAGCATCGTCTGATAGCGCCGCTGAAACTCTTGGTAGACATGCTCTGTGCGGGTGCGGTTGTCGATCGTGTTCCACATCACCCCCGGTTCCCCTGGGTTCAGCTTCGGCAAAACATGGAGGACATGGACCTGGCCTCGATCGCCCACCTCAGCCACGGTGTCTTGGAGTACCCGGTCAGCGGCGGCAGAAAAATCAGTGGGCACCAGAACCCGATCGGTGGCAAACAGAGACATAGGTCATAACTCCCAAAATCATCTCGCAGGTGAGGGCAGTTGTCCCGCAGGTTGTGGAATAGTTCGCCTATTGTGCCATGTGCTCCCACACTTCGCTAAACCGTTCCACACAACGCACAAACAGTTCTACCCCAACCCCCAGCACGCCCTCATCAAAATTAAAGCGGGGATGGTGGTGGGGGAAGTTTAGCCCCTTGTTGAGGTTGGCTCCGCCCAGGAAGAAGTAGCAACCGGGCACTTCCTGCAAAAAGAAAGACATATCCTCACCGCCCATGGTCTGGCAGTCCGGCACAATGCCCAAGGGGGACTCGATCGTAGACAGGGCGACCGATCGCACCAAGTCCGTCACCCGCTCGTCATTGATCACCGGGGAGTAAAGCTTGTAATGGTTGAGGTCGTATCTGGCCCCCGCAGCATGGCAAACTCCGGCGATAATCTGCTCCACTCGTTCCGGGAAGAAGCCATCATAGCGGGGGTTAAAGTAGCGCACGGTGCCCTTGATGGTGGCCGTTTCGGCAATGATGTTGTGCTTGGTGCCGCCGTGGAAGGAGCCGATCGTCACCACCGCAGAGTCGATCGGGTCCACATTGCGAGACACGATCGTTTGCAGGGCATTGACCACTTGGGAGCCAACCACGATCGCATCCACCGTTTGGTGGGGCATGGCCCCATGGCCGCCCTTGCCCGTAATCGTACACTCAAACAGTTCAACCCCCGCCATCAGGGGACCACTGCGAACCCCCACCGTCCCCCAGGGCAGGTTATTCCAAATATGCAGGCCAATCATGGCATCCACATCGGGGTTCTTGAGCACGCCCGCCTCAATCATCGGCTTCGCGCCCCCCGGTCCCTCTTCGGCGGGCTGGAAAATCAACTTGACGGTTCCGGCAAAGTCCCGGTGCTGGCTGAGATAGCGGGCGGTTCCCAGGGCGATCGTCGTGTGGCCGTCATGGCCGCAGGCGTGCATCTTGCCTTGGTGGCGGGAGCGATAGGGAATGTCGTTAGTTTCGGTGATGGGGAGCGCATCCATATCAGCCCGAATTCCCAGGACAGGACCGGGGCGCTGTCCCTCAATGACAGCGACAATGCCAGTTTTGGCCACTCCCGTTTGGTGATCAATGCCCCATTCGGTGAGCTTTTTGGAGATGAAGTCGGCGGTTAGGGTTTCCTCAAAGCCCAGTTCTGGATACTGGTGGAGGTGCCGTCGCCATTCAATGAGTTGAGTTTGTTGCTCGGCGATCGTGGGGCGGAGTTGGAAGGACGAGGAAGAGGGGGATACAACGGTGGGGATCATAGTCAGGGAGTAAAGTTCAAGGGGCAATCTGGGGCAAACAGCCCCAGGAAGAGGAGCTACAGCAGCAGAAGCCCAGCGCTCCGAATCTGTGCTGTACCATAGTCGGGTCGTTCACTTCTAGAATAACGAACTCTTGGGTGGGTACTCCGAACGATCGCCATAAAGCTGATGAATGTGCAGATCATGGCTGGGGGAGCAAACCCACCGAGGGGCTAGATCAGCGGGGAGCCAAATAACCCCTGAAATGCTCAGATTGAGCGTGGGGAACGAGTGTGGGCTTGAATTCAGCTAAATTGCGGATGGCGAACAATGGGGCTGGGGGCTATCGTTATAAACAAGTTGCATATTTCATCTCTTCTCTCCCGGCAGGCTGTCGGGAATTTTTTTGTCTATTTTTCCCCAGCGCCGGTTTTGGGTTCCTGCGGGCGGCCCCCAGCCTTGTTTTCAACTCCTGAACTAAACCCCTGGGCTAAACTGAATACCAAGAATCTAAACACTGAGATTCTGCCAAAGTGGGAGATCCCACCAAACGAGATCAACGCCGACACGAGCGGGCGGAGTGGGGGGCAAAATTTGGCAAGACCAGACTATTACTGCCAGACTACGGGCAGAGACCTCAGCCCACTCCGGCGGGTCTCTGCTCAGTTGGCGATCGATCGAGGAGCCATGGATGACCCCAATCAAAGCAACGCAACAACTGACCCTGGCGGATTTAGAGCGTCAGTTTGATCTGCATCGGGTAGAAGATGCCGACTTCTTCCCGGAGTGCTCTGAAAATTTACCGGACCTCACCCCCCTAGAACAGGAGCGTCTCGATCGGGCTTGGGCGCAATTTCAATACCTGGAAACCATGCCCCTTTTGGAAAACATGGTGCGGATGGTGCTGCTGTCGCCGCTGCTGGATTTAACGGGGCTGTATCAACCGCCGTTCCAGAGCCGCAGTGAGCAACCGATCCATGTGGTGCTGCCCTACCAAGGAATTTTGATCCGGGGACTGCTGGAAACCTTGGTGGTGCAGGAACAGCTTTGGATCTTGATGGTGGAGGCAAAACAGTTGGGAACGTCCCTAATGCCGGGAATTCACCAAAGCTTGGCCTATTTGCTCAGCGCCCCCGATCGGCTCTATCCCCGCTATGCCATGGTGGGCAATGGCTATCATTTTGTCTTCCTCAAAGTCATGACGGGTTCCCATCCTTGCTATGCCCAGTCCCCCATCTTTGGGGTGGAGCATGGGGACGGGCTGGCGCAGGTGCTGCGGGTGATGAAGCGGCTGGCGTTGACGCTGCGCTTGCGGGTCAGTGAGATGGAACCCCCCTAAGGAAAACGGAACAAAGGACGGTCCTAGGGCTTCAAGGGGGATCGGGACACCCCCAGGAAATGCCCCCTAGCTCCCCCAGCGGGTCAGGAGACCCGACCCCCACCAAAACCCAGGGCAACAAACCAGGGCAACCACGGGGGGTTTGCCCCTACCGAAACCAAAAACC
>JBMTWK010000424.1:0-3767 GCA_049452395.1 Prochlorothrix sp.
GGGCCGGGAGTTGTTAAGCGATCGAACCCTTGCCCTATGATGAAATGAAGTGAGGCGGCAAATCTGGTGCAAGCCATGATCTTGCCCTTAAGCTGTTTTATCGTTTTTTGATGTTCACCGGTGACTATGAATTTTTCTGCTGTTGTGGCAACTGCTCCAGCCTGGACAGGACAAGCCCTCGCAATTGGTGTGTTTGAATCGGATCAACTACTGCAGACGACCTTAGCTCCCTTTAACGATCGCTACGGCGAGACCTTAGCGGATCTTTTGCAAGATACTAATTTTCAGGGGAAAACCAATACCGTGGCCAGTGTGCGGGTGGGCAGAACAACCCCTGTGCAACATTTGATTTTGGTGGGGTTAGGCAAGCCAGAACAGTTAAGCTTAGATACCTTAAGGTTGGCTGCGGCGACGGCGGCCAAACAAGCGCAACAACGGCGCTGTACTCAGCTTGGTTTGAGTGTTCTGCAGGAGAGTATTGAACCCTTAGAGGCGATCCAAGCGATGGTCGAAGGGATCACCTTGGGCACCTACCGAGACAACCGGTTTCGATCGGAAGTGGATGAAAGCCTGACGACCCTTGAAGAGGTGTTCCTGCTTCAAGACCAGATTGACCCTGAGCAAGCCGCCGCCAGTATTACTAAAGCCCTCCAACTCTGTAGTGGGGTTCAGTTGGCCCGCCAGTTAGTGGCCGCACCCCCCAATGTGGTTACCCCTCCCGCCATGGCAGACATGGCCCAGTCCTTGGCAGCGGAGTATGGTCTTCGCCTGGAAATTTTGGAACAGGAAGCCTGTGAAGCCCTAAAAATGGGATCTTTTCTGGCCGTGGCCAAAGCATCGGACTTACCCCCCAAGTTTATTCACCTTACTTACCAACCGGCGGGAACTCCCCGGCGCAAGGTGGCCCTAGTGGGCAAAGGCTTAACCTTTGACTCCGGTGGCTTAAATATCAAAGTCGCTGGGGGCAGTATGGAAATGATGAAAACCGACATGGGGGGAGCTGCAGCGGTGTTTGGGGCGGCCAAAGCGATCGCTCAGATGAAGCCGGAGGTGGAAGTTCACTTTATTTCCGCTGTGACGGAAAACATGATTAGTGGTCGGGCGCTCCGTCCCGGTGACATTATTACCGCTTCCAATGGCAAAACCATTGAAGTGAACAACACCGATGCCGAAGGACGTTTAACCCTCGCGGATGCCCTCGTCTTTGCCGAAGGTCTAGGGGTAGACACGATCGTAGACTTAGCCACCCTGACCGGAGCCTGCGTTGTGGCCTTGGGGGATAGTATGGGGGGCTTGTGGAGTCCACAGGAAACTTTAGCCCAAGAACTCCTGCAAGCTTCAGAGCGATCGGGAGATCCCCTTTGGCAGATGCCCTTGGAAGAGTCCTACTTTGAGGTGATGAAGTCCCCCGTAGCGGATATGAAAAACACCGGCACTCGCGCAGGTGGATCCATTACGGCGGCCCTGTTTCTGAAGCAGTTTGTCAAAGAAACCCCCTGGGCCCACTTAGACATTGCAGGCCCTGTCTGGACGGACAAAGAACGGGGCTACCATCCCGTAGGGGCAACGGGATACGGCGTTCGTCTGTTGGTGAATTGGATCCTCTCGCTGGCGTAGGCCATGGGATCCAACCGTAGGCGTATGCTGATCTGGGGCGTGGGGGGACTGGTGGGGTTAGGCATACTGGGGCTAGGACTAGGATTCTTTCAGCCCCGCTGGTTACTGAGCTTCGCCAGTACCCGCTTTCCGGGGGCCGTTTACTTTGCCCCTGGCCCCTACTCCGCAAAAGCCATCGCCCTCACGATCGACGATGGGCCGAGTCCAGAAACAACGTCCCTCCTGCTGGATCTGCTGGCACAACACCAAGCCCGGGCCACTTTTTTTGTCATTAGCGATCGCATTCCGGGGCAGGAGCAGGTGTTACAGCGGATGGTGGCGGAGGGCCATGAAGTGGGCAATCACACCACTCAGGATTATCCCAGTATTCGCTGGACAGCAGCAGCATTTGAACACCATCTCCTAACCGCCGAGGCGCAGATTCAGCAAGGGTTACAGTCCACTCCCACAGCGGAAACGATCGCCCCGTCTTGCCCCCTCCGCTGGTTTCGTCCCGGTTCCGGCTTTTATTCCGCTACCATGATTGCCACAGCCGAGCGCCACGGCTACCGCACCGCCCTAGGGTCTGTTTTTCCCTACGATACCCATATCCACTCCGCCGCATTTGCCCTAGCTCAGATTAAAGCTACAATTCAAGCGGGAGACATTCTGGTTTTGCATGATGGTCAAAGTGCCCAGGGAGACGATCGGGGTCAACGCACTCAGACCGTTTTAGCGCAGCTTCTCCCCTGGTTGACCGAGCAGGGCTATCAGGTGGTCACTCTCAGCGAACTTTTTGCCCAACCTAATCAGGACTAATCAGGGGGATGATTCCTGCCTGCGCCTTGTCTCACTTCTGTAGCCAATGTTTTATGGTTCCCTTTCCCCTGTTAACCCCCGATCGCTACGAGCATCCCTTCGATCGCAAGGCCTTAGATTCCCTGAATAACACCCCTGGGATTTCCCGGTTATTTAAGTCAATCAATGAGTATGGGCTCGATCGGCTCTTTCGCTTTCGCTGCTTGGCCAATAGCCTCAAGGTGAGTGCCGACAATTTTCCCCCGGTGCATACCGCCTTTTTGCAGGCCTGCGAAGCCCTAGAAATTGACCCCATACCCGAGTGTTACCTCAGCCATGGGGAAGGGTATATCCGCAGCTTTACCGTGGGGGTTAATCAGCCCATCGTCATCCTTAATATGGATGGTTTTTTGCAACTGAATCCCGCCGAGTTAGTCTTTATCCTGGGGCACGAGTTGGGGCACATCAAAAGCCAACATTTGGTCTATCAACAGGCCGCCATTATTCTGCCGGTGGTGGGGCGTTTTATTTCCAGTTCCACCTTAGGGTTAGGGGGTCTGGCCACCAATGGTTTAGAACTGGCCCTCTACCAATGGGTGATGATGGCCAAACTCACCTGCGATCGGGCGGGTTTACTGGCCTGTCAAGATTTAGATGTTGCCCTATCCACCTTAGTTAAATTGGCCGGTGTTCCCACCGCCGTCTTGGAAAATAACACCGCAGCGATCGTCAATAACTTCAAAACCCAGGCCCGCTCCTTTGGGGAATATAACCTGGATAGTTTGGATAAAATCACCAAAGTGTTTAGCTTTTTAGAAAATATGAAGCCCTGGGCCATTCTCCGGGCCTCCGAGCTTTTAAAGTGGATAGACTCCGGGGATTATCAAGCCCTGCGATCGGGTTCACCTCAAGTAGTGCCCACCCCAGAAGCTCACCAGGGACTTCCAGAAGACTGGGACTTCCTGCAAAATTGGTAACGGCACGGGCAGATTTAATCCAGTACATTAATACCATCTTCACCCTCAAAAAAGTAAGACGAACACAATGAAATCTTCTAACTGGTCAGAGATTGTTGAAAATCTGGGGATTCCCCACATTCGCTATCATCTCTTTATCTGCGCTGATGCCACCAAACCCAAATGTTGCGATCCGCAAGTGGGTCTGGCGACTTGGGACTACTTAAAGACTCGCCTGCGGGAATTGAAACTCGATCAAGTCCAAGTTGACCCCACAACTCAGGAACCGGGCTGTGTGTATCGCACCAAAGCGAACTGCCTGCGGATATGCCAACAGGGGCCCATTGTTCTCATCTATCCCGATCGCGTTTGGTATCACAGTGTCACCGTTGAAGTGATGGAGCGCATTATTCAAGA
>JBMTWK010000425.1:0-3755 GCA_049452395.1 Prochlorothrix sp.
TGGATGAAGACCCTGGATGAAGACCCTGGATGAGGAAAGTTGAACTCGTTGTGTCTCTTGTGCCTCGTGTGCCTCCCCTATGAACAGCCCCATGCCTCCCTCTCGTCGTTCTGTTTCTGCTCGTGCCCGTCGCCCTGGGTCTAGCCTCTCGCGGGGACAGTGGATCCTGGGAGGGGGAACGGGGATTAGTGTTCTGGTTTTTCTATTCAGTAATTTTTCGCCCTCCATTTCCCTGTCGATTTTGGGCATTGTGTCCCAACCGCTCCCGCTGGTGGTTTGGATTGGGCTGGCGGGGGTGGCGGGATCGGTGACGGCCCTGATATTGCAGGGGTTGTACCAAGGGCTGGCACCATCGATTCAAGTGACGCGGCCTCGGATGGGCAACAGTGCGGGGGGCCGTCGCGATCGCCGGGGGGCTGGATCGCCGCCCCTAACTGAGCCATGGGATGAGGAAGATCTAACCGATTGGGTAGAAGGCCGATCGCCCGCGCCCAATTCCCCAGACTGGGAAGAGGTTGAGGAAAGCATGGGGGGGCGTTCGCCCTGGCAGCGGGTTGCAGCAGCCTCGATGGATCCCCGATCGGCGGCGAGCGATGATCCTCGGCTGAAGACTGCCGATCGCAGGGCCGATCGATCGCGCAAACCTTCAACGGGAGCCAGCGCCCCATCAGCAGCCGATCCAGTGGGGGGGGGCTGGGACGATCGCCCCAATCCGAACGATGACTGGGAAGCTTTATTGGGCCAAGTCGAGGCAGCCCAGAGAGCAGCAGAGGACGGCGACGATCGCGGCCCTGGAGGAGATGCGGCTCAGGCTGGAGCCAGGGAACCAGGGCCAGGGGCCAGGAATCCCGGCGATCGCCCTGGGGCGGACCGTCTTACGGAAGTGCAACGTCCTCCGGCTGAGGAGCGACGATCGGGATCGGTCTATTCCTACCGCTATCGCCAAGCCGCCGCCGATCGACCCCCTGCCGCGACCAGTTCCCCATCTCCAGCTTCGCCCGATCCCCGATCGGCTCCGCGCCAACCCCAGCGCCCTCCCGCCTACCTCAACAACCCCCAGGCGGGTCAGCCCGATGCCATCTATGATGTGAACTACCGCATTATTACGCCTTCCCCGCCCCCCGCCAGTCCTGCTGATGCGGCCCCCCAATCGCCCCAACGCCCCCCCCGCCGATCGCGGCAACCGGCAACCCCGCCGCCCCCTGTCCCGGCCTCGTCGGATGGACCTCCCCCATCCCGAACACCCCGTGATGATTGGGATCAGGGAAGAGCAGAGGATTGGTAATCTATTTAGATCGATACGATCGCACCTATGGGAATTGATGTGAGTGACGGAACAGGTTTCCCCAATCTGGGGCCAAATGATCCAGAGAACCCGCAAGAAGAGCCGCCCTCGGAGAGCCTCCCCCCAGCCGAACCCCCTGAAATAATCCCAACCCCGACCCTGGAGAGGGCCACGTCCCGCTGGCAATGGTGGGAACAGCGGCCCGATCGGGCTTGGCGTTGGACCGTGCTGTGGATTGCGGGCCTGACGACGATCGCCTATCTCTGGCACCTGGGCAGCATTGGCTTGGTGGATGAAACAGAGCCACTGTTTGCCGAAGCAGCGCGTCAAATGCTGGTGCGGGAAGATTGGGTCACCCCCTACTTCAACGAAACCACCCGCTTTGATAAACCACCTCTGATTTATTGGTGTATGGCGGTGGCCTACCAAATCTTGGGGGTGAATGAGTGGGCGGTGCGGTTGCCGTCGGCCTTGGCGGCGATCGGGTTAATTGTCCTAGGGGCCTGGGTTGTGCGGCGCTATGGTCTGTTGCCCCGTGCTAGCTGGGGATCCCAGGGCTGGAGCACCTGGCCAGCGGTCTGGATGACAACGGCAATGATGGCCTTTAACGGGGAGATGATCGCCTGGGGGCGGACGGGAGTGTCCGATATGCTGCTGACGGGGTGTATGGACGGGGCGTTGTTGTGCTTTTTTATGGGCTATAGCGCCGCTTCGGGGTCTCGTGGGTCGAGTCCCTCCCCAGATCAAGCCATTTCGCCCGATTTGGCCAATCCCGATCGCCCTCAACCCGATCGGGCCAACTCTGATCTGGCCAACCCCGATCGCCCCAACTCCCAAGCCTATTGGTATTTTGCCTTCTATACCTGTATTGCCTTGGCGATTCTGGCCAAGGGGCCGGTGGGCATTGTCTTACCGGGCGTGATTATTGTGCCATTTCTGCTGTATACCGGTCAGTTTTGGCCAATTTTCAAAGAAATATTTCCCCTGCGGGGGCTTGCCTGGGTCGCCCTCATGACCGTGCCCTGGTACATCTTGGTGATTCAGGCCAATGGCCAGGTCTATATTGACTCCTTTTTTGGCTACCACAACTTTGAGCGCTTCACCCAAGTCGTGAACCGACACTCCGCCCCCTGGTACTTCTACTTTCTGGTGGTCTTAGCGGGTTTTGCGCCTTGGTCCCTATATTTGCCCGCCGCGATCGGGCGCTTGCGCTTGGGACAATGGCGACGCTGGCAGGAAACCCCCCGCCAAGAACAATTGGGATTATTTGCCGGGTTTTGGTTTATCGGCATCTTTCTGTTTTTCACGATCGCCGTCACCAAACTGCCCAGCTACGTCTTGCCCCTAATGCCAGCAGCAGCGATTTTAGTCGCCCTCTTCTGGCAAGACTGCCTGCTCCCTAGCCCTCGCTCCCCAGTGCTGCGTCTCTCACCCGTGCTTTGGGCAAGCGTCGTGCTCAACACCCTCAGCTTTTTCCTCCTCGGCGGCGTGGCCCTCTCGGCAACTTACTGGATCGGCGAAGCCATGTATGATCCGGCCATGCCTGAGTTCCCCGTTGCCCTCCAGGAGTCCCCCTTACTGTTGCGCTGTGGGCTGCTGTTTCTGGGGACGGGGCTGGTGCTGGTGGGGCTGCTGGTCACGCGGCGCTATTCCTGGCTAGGGGGAGTGAATTTGGCCAGCTTTGTGCTGTTAATGCTGCTGGTGCTGCTGCCTGCTTTGAATTTGGTCGATACCCACCGCCAACTGCCCCTGCGATCGCTGGCCCAGGAAATGGTCAACCAACGCCGTCCCGGTGAAGAAATCTTGATGCTGGGCATTGAAAAGCCAAGTTTGGTCTTTTATAGCCACTATCCGATCTTCTTTGCCCGCCACGACGAAGTGATCCTGAAGCACCTGGAGGAAGCAGTTTTGCCCCAAGCGCAACCGGACACCTTTTTGTTGCTAACCCATCCCGATCGCCCGTCGGGGCTAGGGCTAGAATTGCCCGACTATGAAGTCTTGAGCGCAGCCGGTGCCTATGAATTGGTGCGGGTACCCAAGGCACAGTTCCTTCGGTAGGGGCAAACCCCCCGTGGTTGCCCTGATGTTGAGGGTTGGGGCAAAATCCCCGTGGTTACAATGATGTTGAGGGTTGGGGCAAAATCCCCGTGGTTGCCATGATTCTTCCGGTAGGGGCAAACCCCCCGTGGTTGCCCTGATTTTGACTGGAGTTTTGAGGGTTGGGGCAAAATTCCCATGGTTGCCCCGGTTGTATGCCCCCCGCCGATGTTCCCCATGGGTCTGTCGTTGCTGAAGGGTTCCGGGGTGCCACAACAGGGCGGGCACGGGGGCACCGCCCCTACCGGGTAAATGGGGGATGCAATGATTCCGGGGTGCCACAACAGGGCGGGCACGGGGGCACCGCCCCTACCGGGGAAATGGGGGATGCAATGATTCCGGGGTGCCACAACAGGGCGGGCACGGGGGCACC
>JBMTWK010000426.1:0-3740 GCA_049452395.1 Prochlorothrix sp.
TCGATCGATCGAGTCCCTCCCCTAACGTTGATGCCCCCCCCTTGGGCCATGTGCCCGTGGCCTCGGAGCCATGGATTCAGATCCCGCTCTATCCGCCCCTGAGCCACCTCGATCGGGAGGACCATCCCCACCACGACTCCGCCCCCCAATCCCCCAAATCAACCGCAGCTAGCCGATCGGTCGCGGCGCAATCCTGGGCTGCTCCCCCCGATCGGGACCATTGGGAGGCAAACTGGGAAGCAACACCGGGGCAATTTTCGGTGGATGCCTATGCCGACAGCCTCATGAATGATCTGTTTGGGGAGGTGGAGCATATTCTGGACACGGGAGCCGCCCCCCCCAGGGCCGAAGAGCAGCCGGAATTTATTGCCATTAAGCCCCTGCCAGTGCGGCAGATTCATTTACCGCCGGAGTTGGTGCCCCCCCCCGAAGAAGGCGGTGATACCCAGGTGATTGAGGCCGAAGTAACCCCGGTGACCCCCTGGAGCGATCGGGTGTTGCAGGGGGCGGTGATTCTCTCCTGTGGCATGGCCTTGGGGTTATCTTTGGTGGATCCCGATCGCTACACCCCCCTGTTTGCGGCCCTAGGCTGGGCACCCTCCCCCTCAATCGCCCTGGCCCCCGCCGTTGATCCCGTCGTGGAGGCTCAGCAACAATTTATTCGCTACCTAGAGCGCTCCCTGGAACTGCTGGAACAAAAGGAAACGGAGCTAGCCCAAGCTGAGACTGCGGCGACCCCTGCCGGAACCCCCGCCGCTGCGGGCACTGCCCCCGCCTCCCCCCTGCCCCCCGGCACCCTCCCGCCGCCGAACTTCAACGCCGACCTGCCCACCGTGGCCGTCGCCAGCACCCTACCGGGCCAAACCGTCCTGCCCCCCGTGGGCCTCGCTAACCCCAATCCCCCCACCGTCCTAGAGCGGGTCTATATCCCCGTCTATGGCAACGCCCCTGGGGCCAACAATGGCATGGTCAGTCCGATTCCGGGCTTGACCCTCAATCCCCCCACGCTGCCGCCCGTGCCCACCGCTGCCCCCACAGCCTCTACCCCGGCCTCCACCACGGCCCTCGCGCCAGTTCCCCTTCCGCCTGCGGCCCCTGGCCCCGCTGCCGCCGCGACCGCAACCGCCCTGCCCACCACCACCCACACCTTGATGGGGCTATTGGAATTGGGCGATCGATCGGCGGCCCTGTTTGAAATTAACGGAGTCACCCGCCGCATTCATTTGGGCGAGTCGATCGGCTCCAGTGGCTGGACTTTGGTGGAGGTGGCCAACCAAGAAGCGATCATGCGCCGCAACGGAGAGGTACGATCGGTCTATGTGGGCCAGTCGTTTTAGGGAACCCCCAACGGGAACCCCCAACGGGAACCCCTGACCGGAACGCCCGATCGAGCCACCGTGGGACAGGATTATGAGCCTATTTGAAGATTTCAGCCAATTTTTGGAATCGCGCCTGGATGAATTCCTGCGCAGTAACCCCCATCTGGAGTTACAGGCCCTAGAGGAGCAACTGCGGGAACAGGAGGCCGATGCCCAGCAGTTATTACGGCAATTTCAGGCCAAGGAAAAGCAACTCCAGGACCAAATTTTAGAAACCGCCAAGGAGGTCCAGCGCTGGCACCTGCGCATCCAAAAGGCCCAAGCGGCTAGGCGACTGGATTTGGTCAGTGCTGCCCAGGAGCGAGAAGCGGCCCTGTTGCGCCAAGGGAACCAGCTCTGGGGGCAAATGAAGGGGGTTACGGCTCGGATTCAGCGCACTGAAGAGGTCCAGCGCCAAATCCAGGGCCAACGCCAGGAAGTTGCCCGCAAAGCCGCCGCCGCCCGTCAAGCCGCCGAGCAGGCCAAAGCCCAAGCCCAGCGCCCCCCCTCGGCGGGAGCCTGGACCCCACCGCCGGACCCCCAAGCCACGGGCTGGAGCAGATCCACGGCCTCCAGTAGCGGCGATCCGCGCTTTGATCCCCTAGAGGAGCAGTTTCAGCGCCTGGAAACGGAAGAGGAGTTACAGGACTTAAAGCAGCGCATGGGACGCTCCTAGGGGCGATCGCCCGCCCATCCCGGCCTAGACCGGGATTTTTTGCTAGACTAAAAGCCGCATTGGGTCTGATGTCGGCCCTATTTTTGGGATTTTTCTTTCAGCAACTCAAATCCCTGCCCTCGATCGCCGCCACACTATCTATGAAACCCTCCCTGCTCCTGCATCTTTGGGGACATGTTCCCCTGCTTCGTTCCTGGTTGTCCCTCTCCCCGCGCCGCACCGATCGCAGTTTAGGCGATGATTTAGGCCGTGGTTTGGGCCATGATTCGGGCCGTGATTTAGGCCGTGGTTTGGGCCGTGATTCGAGCCGTAGTTTAGGCCATGATTCGGGCCAGAATTTCGGCTGTAGCTTAGACCAGAGTTTGGGCCGTGACGGGGGCTATTCGGGTCGTGATTTAGGCCGTGATTTAGGCCGTAATTTAAGCCGTACCTTGAGCCGGAAGTGGGGCCGACGTTTGGGCCGCACGATCGCCCTCGGCGTTTTGGCCACGGGAGCAGTCGCCGGAGAAGGGCTGTGGCTGCGACCCCCGGCCCAGGCCCAGCGCCAGCCGGAAACCTTGCCCTATGGCCAGTTGCTGAAGGATCTGGGGGCGGGCAAGGTGCTCTGTATTGAGTACGACCCTATGCAGGACTTGGCGCGGGTTAAATATCGCGCCGATGCAGAACCGAGCACCCCTACAGCGCCGACGAGTGGTGCGGGGGCATCCCCTAGCCCGGTGAGTAGCACTCCCAATAGCGCGGGCAGCAGTGCTGTGACTAGCCCAGTGAGTAGCTCGGTGAGTAGCTCGGTGACTAGTCCGGTGAGTAGTTCCGTGACTAGCGCCGCTAGCAGCCCCAGCAGTAGCCCCCTTGAGAGTCCCAGCAGCACCCCCAACAGCCCTAGTAGCCCCGCGCCTAGCCTAGCCAGTGCTCCCGACACGGCGGGGTCCGCTGGAGCCAATGGGTTAGCTGCCCCTGCTGAACCCGCTGAAGCGGGGAACTCCGCGACCTCCCCCGTGGGATCGGCTCCGCCCTTGGGCTGCGACACCGAAACCAATAGCTCTAGCCTGAAAACGGTAATCCTGTTTAACCGCAACCCAGAGCTTGCGGAACTGGCCCGCATCAATGGGGCTGAATTTGTGGTGAAACCCACCGCAGACAGTGGGGCAGTGATGAATTTGATGGCAAACCTGCTCTTAGCGGGGATTGTCCTCAGTTTGCTCTTGGTGATTCTCAAGCGCTCCAGCGGAGCCGCCAACCAGGCCATGAACTTTGGCAAATCCCGCGCCCGCTTCCAAATGGAGGCGAAAACCGGGGTTGTGTTTGACGATGTGGCGGGGATTGAGGAAGCGAAGGAGGAATTGCAGGAAGTTGTCACGTTTTTGAAGCAGCCGGAGCAGTTTACGCGGCTGGGGGCCAAAATTCCCAAGGGCGTGCTGTTGGTGGGACCGCCGGGAACGGGTAAGACGCTGCTGGCTAAGGCGATCGCCGGGGAAGCGGGGGTACCCTTTTTTAGTATGTCCGGTTCTGAGTTTGTGGAGATGTTTGTGGGCGTGGGGACTTCCCGCGTCCGGGATTTATTCAAGAAAGCCAAGGAAAACAGCCCCTGCATTGTCTTTATCGACGAAATTGACGCAGTGGGTCGCCAGCGGGGGGCTGGAATTGGGGGGGGCAACGATGAACGGGAGCAAACCCTCAACCAGTTGCTGACGGAAATGGACGGGTTT
>JBMTWK010000427.1:0-3738 GCA_049452395.1 Prochlorothrix sp.
CGGAAGCCGAGATGGCGGTGTGGTACTCCTTTGATGAAAAGGGCTATGCCGATTTCCCGGGCTATTCCGGCTAGGATCTGTGATCCGTTAATGATCCGTTAGCAATGAAATGACTATGCGGTCATTGTTTCAGCCCCTCGCTACGGTTGATTCCGTAAGGGTTCTGGACTGAAATGATGACGCGCCCTAGCCTAGATTCAGGCAGATTGCGGTAAGTTCCTACAAGCTCTCCGTGTCGATCGTTACGTCCACTTGGAGGTTCGTTAAATTTTCAACCCGATCGCTCTGGTCAAGCTGGATCTTCACTTCCACGACCCGAGCATCGGCATTGGCGGCGGGATCATCATCTAAAACATTATTCTTAAAAATTTGCCAGCCAAGTTCCGTGACCTTGCCCGTCAAAGGCTCGTTAAACGCGCCATTACGGCTGCGGATCGTGGCGGTTTGTCCCACTTTGACCCGCACCACGTCACTTTCATAGACTTCTGCCACCACCATCATTTGGCGGGTATTCCCCAATTCTAGAATGCCCTCATCTCCCCCTGTGGGAGCGGAGGGTATCGCCTCCCCTTGGCGGGTAATCAGCCGCAACACGCGCCCGGCTTGGGGAGCCTCAATCATTGCGTCATTGAGGCGCGTTTCCGCCAGTTTCAGGTTTTCCCGAGCGGATGCGACCGCCGTGCGGATTTGGGACAGGGGCAAGTTTGCCTGGGCGGTTTTCAGTTGGGCCTGGGCATTACGGAGGTCACTGCTCCGAGCGGTTTTCAGTTGCTCTAGGGTGGCTTCAGCGGTTTTAACTTGAGACTGCAGTTCCTCCACCTGGGTTTGTTGGCGATCGAGATCCCGCTGAGCGATCGCACCGTCCTGTAACAGTTGCCGATCCCGTTCTAAATCCTGTCGCCCGAGGGACAAGGAAGCCTGGAGTTCCCGGAGTCGAGCTTCCTGGGCGGCGATCGCCTGGGCTTGGGGTTGATCGATCTGACGGATGCGGGTTTGAGTTTCGGCAATTTGGGCTTCTTGAAATTGAGTTTCTGCTGCGAGTTGGGCTTCGGCTTCCCGTAGCTGACTCGCCGCTAGATCACGGGCCGCCAGGCGTTCATCATAGCTATCCAAATAGGCCAAAACCTGATTCTCCTGCACCCAATCCCCCTCCTTCACCAAGAGACGATCGATCCGGGCTCCTCCCGATCCCCCCACTTGAATGACTTCCCCCTGGGGTTCCAAACGACCCAGGGCCACCACCTTGACCTGTTCTGGTGCTACGGGGACGGGCTCCGGAGAATTTTGAGATTGAGCAGCTTGATCCCAGATCAGCCAGCGGCTCACCCCCAGACCCAAGACCAGAAACCCCGTACTCAGGGCCACGGCGAGGGGGAATAGCCTGGGAGCAAACCGACGACGATCCGATCGGGATTGCTCGGCTAAGGGAGGTTCAGGAGAAGCATTCATAGGACTGGATTTCCTGCGGCAAAGCAACAACTCATGGGTGGACTACCACAGCGCCCGAATTCCTTCATCGTTATTAGACTCTGCAGTATCTTCCGATTCTATTGTAGACTCCGTGGCGTTAAGGTCGGGGGTATTGATGTCGTCGGGGCTGGCAAAGGGATCCCCTTCGGAAACCAGGGGAGAATTAAAAGTTTGGGCGGCTTCAGGGGCTGCAGTAGCTTCTGTTAACGGGGCTCCTGGACTACCGGTGTTGCTGCCCGGAAAACGACTATCAAAGGTCTGGGCAGAGGGAGACGTTCCTGCTGCAGTGGTCGGACTGGGGACTCCCTCACCAGGGCTAGGGCTAGGGTTCAACTGGTTTTCTACGGGCACCTCTCCCGGTTCCCGGGTCTGGAAGTATCTCACGACTTGATCTGCTCCCACCAACAGTGCCCCAGCGGCAAAGACAGCCAAGATAATTGTTACCCATTGAAACATAAGAGACCTCCCACAGTGTTCCTCAAACCAGCAATTGTTGTTTTGCTGCCTAGGGTAGTGCATTTATGAGAATTTGCAAGCAATCTCGCTAGATTTTCTTTAGACCTCCACTCCAGTAGAGTGGAGCACTACCCGATCGCTCCGGTCAGCAGTCCCTCAAGCTAGCCTCAGCGCAAGAGCGTCAACCCGGATTATCCTGAGCTTCTTTGAGGCGACGATGCTCTTCCACTCGTTTCAGCAGTTTGCGAGCATGACCCGCCACCAAGGGGGCCGAATCCCCCTGCATCAGGGGTAATAACTTCAGGAGGGCTCGGGGAGAGGCAACGGTGAGATAACTGAGGACAGCTTCTCGAACAAAATCCGTGGGGTGACGAATACAGGCTAGGGTGTGCTCCGAAGTCAAACTCCAGCGAGCTTCCCGGGCGAGGTGGAAGCAGCAAGCCAGTGGCCAATCGTCTAGAAAATGCCGCAGTTCTAATAAGTAGCGGAGGCGCTTGGCCGGGGGCATGGGCGTATAGGGCACTAGCTCCGACAGGGATTGGAGTTTTTCTTGATCAATACGGCGATCGACAATGGTGAGTAGGGCTTGTTTATGGGGAATATCCAAGGTGTTATCCAGGATTTCAATGCCTCGGGCAATATTGCTATAGATATCCGATTGCAAACAATAGGCTGCGGCTTGAATGGCACTACTGGGACAGAGGAATCGGAGTAAGAGAAACATTCGATCGAGACCATCGACCCGCTGATAGCGTAGGGCCCGTCGTAAGAGTTCTCCGGCATTGGGTTCTTGTGCCTGGGATGGGGAGTGGATTGCCAGGGTGTCTCGGGCCAGATCGACCAAGGCGGCATAAATTTGACCAATGAGAATCAGTTCTTGATCAATGAGACTTTCTACCCCCCGTCGTCCATCTAAGCGATCGAGTACCGCATTAATCCCCCGCTCATGGGGCAGCTTGAGTAAAATGCGCAAAATGTTACGGCGGGTTGCCCCCCAACTGGTGGTGAGATTGAGCACCAACTCATCCAATGCTTCCAAGGTGCCAATTTGACCAATGGTATTCCAGGCGTGCAGTTTAACCAGGGGGGGCTTTTGGGGAGCGGTGGCTAACGCCGTTAGATCCCCCAACACTTCATTCTCTAAGCTGACTAAGCCTTCCATGGCGGCTTCCCAGGTTGAGGCATAATACAACCCTCGAATTAAGGAAGAATAATATTCTTCTAAATGGGTGGCGGCGATCGCCTTCAAAATAGCCCGACGCACCCGAAGCGATCGATCCTGGAGTAATTGAGGAATATAGATACGGAGGGCTTGCATATACTGGGCATCCCCCAGGGCTTTACACCCCATCACCCGTTCCCGTTCCTTTTGATGGGTGAGCATTCGTCGCAAAGCTTGGGTAGCCTCCGCTCGCTGCTGAGCCGTCCCTAAGCGCAACATCAAGGCCGCCGCCGTCCCCCGTACCATGGGATCCACCTCTGCCCGCAGGTAAGACCGCAATTGAGTTAAATCGGGGTTGTCCTGGGTCAGCCAAACATAGCGCAGGGCCACCGCCAGCACCTCGGGCTGCAAGTTAGGATTACGGAGCAACTGTTTGACCTCATCCACATATTGCACATCGGGATGAGCCAACATGGCTTCCAGGCTTTGCTGCACCAGCTTGGGAGGCAACCGCACCAGTAAAGGGGATAAGGCTTCACCAATGCTCTCGGGATAAAGCTGACTCAACAGTTCAATGCACGATCGCTTCTCTGCCTCTGGACTTTGGTTTTCTAAGGCCTTAATCACCGCTTGCTTCATGGCCCGCTTGT
>JBMTWK010000428.1:0-3727 GCA_049452395.1 Prochlorothrix sp.
ATTTTTGATTGCACCGTTGCTGATGGAACTGGTGCAGTGGGTGCCAGCGCGGGTCAATGTCAGCTTTGGGGTGACCGTCAGCGATCAGCTTAAGGGCACCTTGGACTACTTTTTGGATGCGGCCCAGGGGCTGTTGGTGATTGAAGCCAAGGACGAAAACTTGGAGCGGGGGTTTAAGCAGTTGGCCGTGGAGCTTGTGGCCTTGGATCAATGGCTAGAGCCGGGTAGTACCTGTTTGTATGGTGCTGTTTCCGTGGGGCGGGTGTGGCAGTTTGCGTGCCTCGATCGTGCCCACAAAACCGTTACCCAGGATTTGGAACTGTATCGGGTGCCGGGGGACTTGGGGGAGGTGATGGCGGCGCTGGGGGGGATTTTGGTGGGCGTGCCCGTCCCAGGGGAATGCACAGGGGCGACTGACTGATGGGATCCGTCATGATGTGGCAGGCTAAACCAAATACGGCTTCGATGAGGTCGGGGGTCATGATCTCAGCCGGTGGCCCCTCTCGATAAACTTGGCCTTGGTGCAACACCACCAGGTGATCGCCGTAGCGACAGGCTTGGTTCAGGTCATGCAGGACCAGGGCGATCGTCCGCCCCTCAGCCTCATTCAGCTCCCGCAGCAGTTCCAGCACCTCAATTTGGTGGGCTAAGTCCAAAAACGTCGTCGGCTCATCCAAGAGCAAAATCGGGGTTTCCTGGGCCAAGGCCAAGGCAATCCAAGCCCGCTGTCGTTGCCCCCCAGAGAGGGTTTCCAAGGGCCGATCGGCCAAGTCTTGCAGACGAGTGCGATCGAGGGCGTTCTGCACCGCCCGCTCATCCGCCTCGGACCAAGACTGCCACCAGTGGCGATAGGGATAGCGGCCCTGGCTGACTAGCTCCTGTACCGTTAGCCCTGCGGGAGCCTGGGGATCTTGGGGCAGAATGCCCAACTGTTGAGCGACGACTTTGGTCGGTTGCTGGTGGATCGATCGGCCATTTAAATAGACCGCTCCCCCCTGGGGCTGCAACAGCCGCGCCAACCCCCGCAGCACCGTAGACTTACCACAGCCATTTGGCCCCACCAACACCGTCACCCGCTGGGGCACCAAGGCCAAGCTCAACTGCTGCACAATGACCGTCTGCGGCGCTTTCCCAGCCTGACCCCCATAGGTCAGGGTGATATCCTCAGCCCAAAGTTGAGGACCGCTTGTAGGTGTCCCTAAGGGCAGACTGGCAGGCAGACCAGTGTTGTGATGCTCCATGACCTTATGAATAATGACCTCCCGTGTCATACAGGCTCACGGCTTAAGCAGTGTGATCACACTCACAGCTTGATGTGATATTTACCCAGGACAAACCGGTGAGAATCCCAGAATCTGGATAAGATTTAGCGTCAGTGGCCGATCGCTACCCAACTCTACTCCATTCCCCTAAACTAGCTTCAGCTTCCCTCCAAAAATTCCTGGACAGCCCAGCTCAGTATCGTAATCCTAACCTAGACCACTTTGTACTCAATCCATATCCCCCCCGCATCAGCGTTCGCTAACTTGCATTGTAGATGCCTACAAAAAATCCGCTGATTAAGGCAAGATTGACTGCATAGTAGTTAGACTGATAGGGCATGGCGCTTGGGTTATCCGCCTAGGTTGGCTATCGTACCGTTGTCAGTCTGTTTCCCTCCCACCGCTCCCCAATTTAACATCGGTTGTTAAAGGGGGTGGTAACCCTGGTTCTGGACCAGGGGAGTTCTCCTAAACCCGCCTACTGCGCCAACAAGATGCCCTGCCTGGGGATCTGAAGGGCTGGTGGTAGTCTGGGGTAGGTAGCCTCCATCAATGTGTTCCTTACAAGAAGGTGAGCAGGGCGAGTGAACGATCGCCGATTGTCACAAACAGAACTTAAAAAACTCCACGCCCGACTGGGAGGCGAGGAAGCAGATCGCCATGGCTGGGCACCTGAGCATGAATGCCTGTTGTGTTTAACCTGGGCCTTGGAGAGCCTGGGGGTCACGGTCAGCCGCCGCAAGCTCGATCGGTTGGTGGAAGTCATCATCCAGTGCATGACCGATGAGAATCGCTTCTTCCACAGCCCACCCCATATTTTCAGTGTGGCCGATGGTGGGGATCCCCTAGAGGTATTGGCAGCGCTCTACCACGATGTTGTCTATGTGCAGGTCGATGAGGGGATCAATGTCAATGTCAGCGGGTTTATTGCTCCCTTTGTTAAAGAGGTGCGGGGACGGCTACAGGTCCGGGATGAAGAAGAGATTCCCGTTGATCAAGATTTTGACCTTGTGTCGCGCATTTTTGATGTCCAGCCCGGTCAGCACTTGGCGCTGGAGCAGAATGAATTTCTTAGTGCCTTGGTGGCTGTGAAACAGTTGTCGGGTCTGCTGACTTGGCCCCAGTTAGCGGCAATGGCCGCTTGCATTGAAGCCACGATTCCCTTCCGGCCCCCGTCGCCCTTGGGCCTCAAACCCAGCGAACAGCTTCACCAACGTCTCCATGACCTCAACCCGGTTTATAAGTTTAACTGGAATGATGGGGAGATTGTGGAGATGGTGCAGCGGGCGGTGCGGGTGGCCAACCGCGATGTGGAAAACTTTGCTGAGGAGCGGGCGGCGGATTTTCTGAACAATACCTGGAAACTCCTGCCAGAAACCAACCCCTTTCTCCGCAGTGCTTCTCCCTACACGGTGAGCCAGTACCGCCATGCCCTGGAAAAAATGACTAGTTTCATGAATTTCCTGGAGCCGATTTTGGTGTTCCGCCAGTTTCAGGGGGAACCATCTACGGCTGATTATGAGCTGATTTTGCAGCGTGCGGGCAAGAATATTAGTGTGGCGCGGCTCTATCTCAGTGTGAAGTTGGTGGCGATCGCCATTTTGGAAGGATTATCGCTGCGCTTGGGCAATGATGTGCCTTTGACGAGTTTGGTCGGTCGTGGGTCACCCAATGAGGTGGACTTGAGTGAGTGGCAAACGCGCCTGCCGGAGATTGAACCCCGCTACTATCCCCAGACGGCGATCGAGGCGGAAACCCTGGAACTGCTGTCCGTGGGACGGACCCAAACCTCGGAGTTTGATATCCGGAACTCGCCCCTAGCGACCTTTTTGGTGTTGGCTTTGGGCTTTGAGGAGGTGGTGAAGCTGGTGGAGGTGGCGAAGGCTTTCTTCCAGGGCAAGTTGACGGCGGATCAGTTCCTCGATCGCTGTGATGAAAAAATCTTGAAAGACGTGACCACGGCGATTTTGAAGGAATTTGAAAGCCGTACCTCAGCCCTGCTCGATCCTCCCTTTTCGCGCTAGATTCAACCTGAGAGCTGATTTACGAAGTCGCTGAAACGCAGTCATAGCAGGGGTTTTGCAAAATAGTGTTTTTGAGTACCGAATCGCTACAACCCCTTCACTACAGTGCTTTCAGCTCTCTTAAGATTTACTTCATAAATCAGCTCTGAGCGATTTAACCAATCTGGTAGGGGCAAACCCCCCGTGGTTGCCGCTGCCCAAAAACTTTGATCGGGGCCAAAGAGGGTCGGCACCCTTCGGCATCGCTCAGGACAGGCACGACCCCGACCAAGATTCTTCCAAAGGGGGATGCACCCAGAGGCCCGCACGAGAACGGGGGTGGGGATTTCTGCTGTGCTGTGCTGTGCTGTGCGGTAACTCGTCCAGCGGACGGAGGTGGGGATTTCTGCTGTGCTGTGCTGTGCGGTAACTCGTCCAGCGGACGGAGGTGGGGATTTCTGC
>JBMTWK010000429.1:0-3714 GCA_049452395.1 Prochlorothrix sp.
GTGGCTTTTTTTGAGACTAGAATTCTTGCCAACCTCCATTAATCGAGGTGCCCTTCAGCAATTCCCCCTTTACAATTCAAAGCATCGACGGCTAAAACAATCTATTAGCTAATAATTTAGCCATCCACTGTCTCATATGAATCTCATGATGAGATAGCCTCTTCATCAATTAATCGAGGTGCCCTAAAGTAGGTTAAACCCCAAAAGATCAAATCGTGTGTTTATCAAAAGTCTTTTCAGGAAGCAGTCATTGCAAACTCATCCATGCCTCTACAAAGTTCGTAGGACTTAAAAACTGGAAGACGCTAGAACTTGACAGGACGTTGCAAACTCATCTGCCTGTAGGGCAAACTTAACCTACTTTTACGCTTTGCGCAAGGGGTCGATCGCTGGGGCACATCGCAACTTTGGAGGGAGCTAGTACACGGTGGCATAACTCCCTAGTGGTATAACTCCCTAGTTATAACTCTCCTGCTAGGGTGGGCAGAATGCCCCCATGGAGAGCGAGACGCTCACACTATTTGTATTTCCCCTAGGAAACCCGTGCTGCTTTGAGTATGTGGTAGGTAATGAGCAACTGGGTTAGGGCTAAGGGGTAACTTTGCAGTGTTTCCCCCGTTGTTCCCACGACTTTGCCAATTTCCGTATTGCCTTCTAGGCTACAAAACTGTCCTAAGTAGGGCACCTCACCGCATAGTTGCCGCTCCAACTCCTGGACTTGCTCAGCGGTGGCATGGCCATCCACTTCTAGCACATCGACTGGCTTACCCATGTCCCGATCGAGGTCTAAGCGAATGGCATCGCCCAAATGGGAACCTCCGGGGCTGAGAAAGTGGGTAAAGTCGGGGTGGGAGATGGTAGGGCGCAGGACAAGCCGGACATTGAGCAATAAATCATCTTGGCCAGATCCCTCTGGAGGGGGATAGAAGGAAACCACCACATCCGCCCACTGGCGTTGGGGGCGAATATAGGCTTCTGAGTCCGGTTCCCGCTGTCGCAATTGCTCTAGGACCTGTTCCGGCGTATAGCCCCGTTTGGCAGTGTCCCGCTTCACTTTCCAGGCTTCTCGCAGGGGTTCCGGGGGGGCTAGGTACACTTTGACATCGTAGGAATCCCGCATCCCACGGGTGGAATAGCCGAGTAGCCCTTCCACAATCACAAAGCGCTCTGGTTTGATGTACTCCGGGGGATCAAAGGCACCCGTATTGTGGTTATAGATCGGCTTTAGGATGGGCTGACCGGTGCGCAACAGGTTTAAATGCTGCTGCATAATGTCTAGGTAATTGCAGTCGGGATGCAGTGCGGAAATGGCCATTTCTGCCCGCTGTTTACGATCGTAGCGGTGATAATCATCGGTACAGATTGCAGTTACATTAGCTTCGCCTAAAATTTGAGCAATCCCTCGGGTTAGCGTTGTTTTGCCCGCTGCACTGTCCCCTACAATGCCTAAAACAATAGGTCGCTGAGTCATACTTTAACCTCGTGATGTTATCAAGCGGATCCTAGTCGTAGGAGGTACAGGGGGGAGCATTTTACGCTGGAATAATTCCCGTGGAAGTTGCGCCCCTCATTGGCCACGACTGAGGAACTGGCCACAACCGACAAGGGGTACATCCCACTTGAGAAGATTTTGGTAGGGGTCGTGCCCCCGTGCCGACCCTCTTTGGCCCAAAATCAGGGCAACCACAGGGGGATTGCCCCTACCAGGTCGATTAAATCGCTAAAGTGGGATACTCCCACCGACAAGCGCCCCCATTAGATAGATGCCAAGATCATCCTGAGATTCCCCCAAGATTCCCCTTGCAAGCTGAACCCCGATCGCTGGGTTTAATCTCAACGCGATCGCTCAATCTTTCGCCGTACCTCTTGATACAAAAGTTTATATCCAAAGGGATTCCAACCTGAAATTGGGTTTACTAAACTTAATCGAAAAATTCTCAACAGATCCCAGAGGATCGCCTACCCTTATACACCAGTAGAGGATTGACCAGAGGTAACTATTCAGGGGTCTACGAAGTTAGTAGGGTTTCAGCCCTTCGATCGGAGTCCGAAGCAGCTCAAACCATACCAATCCAGGATTTTCAGAGCCTGAAACCCGCATTCTTCCGTGACCCCCTGAATGGTTACGACCAGAGCGGGTTAACCAGCATGTGTTGGGTCATGGGCTGTGCAAGGCCGTCCCTACAAACCCCGTCCCTACTGTGTTCTTCAGCCATATCTTTCCCATGAGTGCCTTAACTTCCCCCCCCGTCCCCCCCCCAGCGGCCCCCGACGATCGCCTTTGGATTCGCAATGCCCAAATTCTGCTCCCGGATCACAGTTGGTTAGCGGGTGATGTGGAAGTGCGAAGGGGGACGATCGTGGCGATCGGCGCAAGCCTAGAAGCCGCCGCCGAGGGCGATCGAGAAATTGACGGAACCGGCCTAGTGTTGTTGCCCGGTGTGATTGATCCCCAGGTTCACTTTCGGGAACCGGGCCTAACCCACAAAGAAGATTTACACACCGCTAGCCGTGCCTGTGCCCGTGGGGGTGTCACCTCTTTTCTGGAAATGCCCAACACCAAACCCCTCACCATTACCCAAGCGGCCCTGGATGAAAAATTAGCCCGCGCGGCCCAAAAGTCCTTGGTTAACTATGGCTTTTTTATTGGGGCCACCGCAGAAAATCGTGATGATTTACGCACGGCCAATCCCACCCCCGGCATTAAAATTTTTATGGGGTCAATGAAGGGGGATTTACTGGTAGATACAGAGGAAAAGTTAGAGCCAATTTTTGCCACGGGCGATCGGCTGATTGCCGTCCATGCGGAGGACCATGCCCGGATTACCCAGCGGCGGGAGGAACTAGCGGAAGCCATTGCGAAGGGGGACAATCCCGCGATGCACTCCGAGGTGCAAGATGTCCAAGCGGCTCTCAATGCGACGAAATTGGCCTTAAAACTCTCGAAAAAGTACCAGCGACGGCTCCATATCCTCCATTTATCGACGGGGGCTGAGGCGGAGTTGCTGCGGCAGGATAAACCGGCCTGGGTGACGGCGGAGGTCTTGCCCCAGCATTTGCTGCTGAATACGGAGGCTTATTCGCAAGTGGGCAGTTTGGTGCAGATGAATCCGCCGATCCGATCGGCCCAGGATAACGAAATCCTCTGGCAAGCCTTGCTGGATGGTGTCATTGATTTTATTGCCACAGACCACGCCCCCCATACCTTGGAGGAGAAAGCCCAACCCTATCCCCAAAGTCCGTCGGGAATGCCGGGAGTTGAGACTTCTTTGCCCCTGATGCTGACGGAGGCCGATCGGGGCCGCTGTACGGTGGCCCAGGTGTCTCGCTGGATGTCTACGGCGGTGGCGGAGGGCTACCGCATTCCCCGCAAGGGCAAAATTGAGGTGGGCTATGATGCGGATTTGATTTTGGTGGATCTGAAGACCTACAAGCCGGTGCTGCGGGAGGAGTTGCAGACGAAGTGTGGCTGGAGTCCCTTTGAGGGCTGGAATTTGACGGGGTGGCCAGTGGTGACGATCGTGGGGGGCCAAGTGGTCTTCGATCGGGGCCAATTTACAGAAACGGGACGGGGTACAGCCCTGACGTTTTTGTAATCCCTGCCTGACGATCGAGACTCCCCTAGACCTATGCCCATTGCCTTGTATGTGCTCTTAGCCCTGCTGGCCCTGCCGCCCGTGTTTTTGAATTTGGTAGGGCCTCTGGTCGTTTGGG
>JBMTWK010000430.1:0-3711 GCA_049452395.1 Prochlorothrix sp.
GGCCAAAAGCCGGGAGCGGGTGGCCACGGTTAAGGCTGGGTTGCAGCGGGGCCGCCTCTTGAGTTCTGGGGCGATCGATTAATCTGTGGCCTGTGCAACAGTCCAGGCTCAAATTTCTGACTTAGACTGAAGCTCTACCTTGAGGGCTGCGATCGCGGTTGGGCCAGATCAACCCTTTGCCCTAGGCTGCTGGTTATTTTCTGGGGTTCTTTCCCCCGCCACGGTCCAGAAGGCTGGCGATCGCGGGGCCGCTTGTTCTCAAACGGTTGAGTTAAAAAACCAGTAAGAACCTTAATGTATTGAAGATGTCTGCCAGTCCAAGGTAAAGTATCCCAAAACTCCCTTGATCCGAGCCTAGATTAGGCGCAAGCCTATCCCTAAGCTATTGGTGTGGGGTCGAGGGGGGGACAGGTGAAGCAATGTCGGCTCCCTAGGGTCGGTATAGCTCCCCTGGGCCAGGGATTGAGTCCGATTGGTGCTGAATCCAAGCGTGTAAGGACAAACCCCTGCACAAAGTTAGACTTGTTCAGCCAAGGAAAAAATTCTCTCGGTTATCCCTGAGGGCTAATTCTGACTGTTGGACAAATCTTGTGGTGAGTGAGGAGCAAAAAGCATGAACTTGCGTCAAAGTGCCCTAGAAATGCTAGAGGCAACCAGTAGGACTTTTTTTATTCCGATCGAGCGGTTGCCCGGACAATTGCAAGAGGCTGTGGCATCCGGGTATCTCTGTATGCGAGCCATTGATGAGGTGGAGGATCATCCAGATTTAGACCTTACCACAAAGGCCACAATCCTACGGCAAATTAGTATTAATCTGCAATCGGCGAAAGCGGGTTTCTCGGCGGATGGTTTTGCCTTGGGGCTGACACAATTGCATGGTGATCTGCCGGAGGTGAGTTTGCGCATTGGGGACTGGGCATTGTTGGCTCCGCCTTCGATCGCACCGCGCATCTGGGATGCAACGGCGGCGATGGCCGATCGCATGGCCTACTGGGCAGAACGCAATTGGCGGGTGCGGACTGAGGCTGACTTAGACTGCTATACCTTTAGTGTGGCGGGGGCTGTGGGCTTGATGTTGTCGGATCTGTGGGCTTGGTATGACGGCACCCAGACCGATCGCATGGAGGCGATCGGCTTTGGTCGCGGCTTGCAGGCGGTCAATATTCTGCGGAACCATGGCGAAGATATCCATCGCGGGGTGAGTTTTTACCCTGAGGGCTGGAGCCATGAGCAAATGCATGACTATGCGGCCTATAATCTCCGTCTTGCGGATGCTTACACGGAAGCTCTCACCCCTGGCCCGGTTCAGGACTTTTGTAAGTTGCCTTTGGCGCTGGCCCATGCGACGTTGCAGGTGATGATCCAGGGCCAAGATAAGCTCACGCGGCAACAGGTGAAGTCGATCGTGGAGGAGACCTATCGCCCCAAGGAAATTGCCATTAGTTAGGTTTGACCTAGGCTTCCTGTGGAGGCTGTCACGATTTAATTTCAGGCTTAAACGATCTGTTTGAAACTGTTAGGGGGTGGGCTAAGTCCACCCTTTTTTAATGGGTGGTTTTAAGAATGACCCATCCATCTTTGATGAGTGCTGCTTTGGCGGCATTATGGTCTCGATCGAGGGCTGGCATGGTTTGGCGAAACCTCTCATCTCGCGACGCGATGTGTTGACTGGTTCCCATGCTCTGCGTGGGAACTCCAACGGGGCGCTCCAGCGCCCACCCCTCCTTGGCTGAGGACAGAGCCTAGGGGAAGGAGGATGGGACGCAGAGCGTCTGGGAGGCATTCCCACGCCGGAGCATGGGAACGAGGGTTGTGGGAGTGTGGGAATGAGGGTGATCGCTAAAGTGGGATGCTCCCGCTTTAAACCAGGGCGGGGGCGGTTTTGAGGGCGAAGATCTTTTCGATGACTTCTTCCACCACTTTGTCGGGGGTTGAAGCGCCGGAGGTGATCCCTACGGTGATAGGACCATCGGGAATCCAGTTTTCTTCGACGACTAAATCGCCATCTAAGGGCTTGTGTTCCACTCGGTTACCGGGGCCGATGCGCTCTGGGGCATCAATGTGATAGGAGCGTAGACCGCGATGGATGGAAATTTCTTGGAGGTGGGTGGTATTGGAGGAATTAAAGCCACCAATGACGACCATCAGATCGAGGGGTTCCTCGACAATTTGGAACATGGCATCTTGGCGTTCTTGGGTGGCATCGCAGATGGTATTAAAGGCCAAGAAATGCTCATTAAGATGGGCGGTGCCGTAGCGTTGCATCATGGTGCGCTCGAAGAGTTTGCCAATTTCTTCGGTTTCGCTTTTGAGCATGGTGGTTTGGTTGGCAATGCCGACGCGCTCTAAATCCCGATCGGGGTCAAAGCCCTCGGAATAGGCATTCTTAAACTTGGCGAGGAACTCATCCCGATCGCCGCCGTTCAGAATATAGTCACAAACATACTGAGCTTCGGTGAGGTTCAGCACCACCAAATAGGTATCAGCAAAGGAACTGGTGGCGATCGTCTCTTCGTGCTGATATTTGCCGTGGATAATGGAGGTATAGTCTACCTTTTTGTGCTTTTCCACCGTATTCCAGACCTTAGAGACCCAAGGGCAAGTTGTATCAACGATTTGGCAGCCCCGATCGTTGAGCAGTTCCATTTCCTGCACACTGGCCCCAAAGGCAGGCAGAATGACCACATCGCCATTGCCCACCCCAGAGAAATCCTTTTCGCCATTCACCACTTCAATAAAGTCCACCTGCATATCCCGCAGATGCTGGTTCACGGAAGGGTTGTGGATAATTTCGTTGGTAATCCAAATGCGCTCCGTGGGAAATTGCTTGCGGGTTTCGTAGGCCATAGCCACGGCCCGCTCTACACCCCAGCAAAAGCCAAAGGCTTCTGCCAGCCGAATGGTGACCTCGCCTTGGCGCAGCGTATAGTTGTTATCCCGAATTTGCTGGATTAGGTCGCTTTTATAGGCCGTATCCATGCGGCCTGAGACCTCAGCAGCGTGACCAAACCCCTTGCGGTTGTAGCGATCGGAGTGGTGCAGCGATCGGCGAAAGGCTTTTGTATCCATAGGTTGAAAACGGATTGCTTGTGATGACGTGATTAAGGCGCAGTCGCTTTCTAGTGTACCGGACAGCCTACGGAACTTCCCCCGGTCGATCGATCACAACGTGCGGGACGCTTGCCCGCGTCGGGATTGGGCTACTGCTGGGATTCTAGCCCTGCTGGCCTCCCAGGGACTCTGAACCGGGGGCATCCCACTTTGGCAGAACCTGGGCAGGGGCAAACCTCCCGTGATTGCCCTGGATTGGGTCCGAAGCGGGGAGCCACGGGGGCACAACCCCTTCGTCGCGCAGCCTTGGGTCATGCCGCCTTGGGTCTTCACCAAAACGTCTGTTGGTGCGTTGCCTGGAGCTGGCCGTATTCCTGGAGGTTGCCTTGGCGCTTGAGGAAATGGAGGCGGTGTTCCACCAGCATTCGGGCATCGTTGCGGCTCACCGGCTCGAACACCATGCCCGTATTGCCGGGACTGACGCGAAAAAAGAGCCGCTGTGCATAGAGGGTGGCAAAGAGTTCCTGGGTCGTCTCTAACTCACAAATCCGAAACAGGAGGCCAAAGGTGGGGTGATTCAGGTAAACTTCTGCGCTCATGCAATATGCCGTTTGGTCAAAATCTAGATCGGACTGGACTTTAGATCCAGAGAGAAACGAG
>JBMTWK010000431.1:0-3700 GCA_049452395.1 Prochlorothrix sp.
AAAGGTAGGGACACTCCCTACCTTTTCTTCCTGACATTAGTCAAAACTCCAGTGGGAACCAGAGGATTGGGTTTTAGTCTCGTTCCCACGCTCCGGCGTGGGAATGTCTCTTTGGACGCTCTGCGTCCCGTCCACAGGGCGCTGGAGCGCCTGGGAAGAGGTTCCCACGCAGAGCATGGGAACCAGAGGATTATGTCTCGTTCCCATGCTCCGGCGTGGGAATGCCTCCCCGGACGCTCTGCGTCCAGTCCAGAGGGCGTTAATCCAGAGGGCGGTGGTCTACAGGGCGCTGGAGCGCCTACCCTGGGTTCCCATGCTCTGCGTGGGAACCAGAGTCTAGTTTTTCAACTGGTAGATCTAGGGTTTAGCTGGCGAGGTGTTGTTCCACTGCTTTGACCAGTTGGGCGGTCCAGTGCTCAACCAGGTGGATTTCCGCCGCTTCCACCATCACCCGGATCAGCGGCTCCGTTCCCGAAGCCCGGACCAGAATCCGGCCCCGATCGCCCAAATCTGCCTCCGCCCGCGCAATTTCGCCCTGGAGTGCCTCACAGTCCTGCCACTGGCGGCGCTTGTCCCGGTCCTCCACCCGCACATTTTGCAGCAATTGCGGATAGGGACTGAAGCTTTGGTTAACCAGATCGGCCAAGGAAGTGCCAGAATCCTGAACCAACTGACAGAGGTGCAACGCAGTCAGCAAACCATCCCCCGTGAGGCCATAGTGGCAACACAGAATATGCCCCGACTGCTCCCCGCCCAGCATGGCACCGGTTCGGGCCATTTCTGCCTGGACGTACTGATCCCCCACAGCGGTGCGCAACAATTTGCCCCCCTGGGCGGCCCAAGCCCGCTCAAAGCCCAGATTCGCCATCACCGTTGTGACGATCGTGTCCTCTGGCAAAGCCTGCTGTTGTTGTAGATGGCGACCCCACAGGTAAAGAATGTAGTCCCCATCCACCGCGCGACCCTGTTGGTCTACGGCCAAGACCCGATCTGCATCGCCATCAAAGGCAAAGCCCAAATCTGCGCCCTGTTCCAGCACCGCCTGCTGAAGCTGCTCCAAATGGGTCGAGCCACAGTTGACGTTAATGCGGCTACCATCGGGCCGATCGTGGAGGGGAATCACCGTCGCGCCCAGGGCCGTAAACACCTCCGGCGCAATCTGGCTAGCGGCACCCCAGGCTAAATCCAGCACCACCTTTAGACCCGACAGCGAGGACACCTGAAGGGACTGCCGCAGCATTTCGGTATAGCGGCTGAGGGCTTGGGGATTTCTGTAGTACTGGCCCCAGGCGGCACTGGTCGAGGGAACAGAACCAAGGGCAGAGGTGCCCCGCAAACCGGTTTCGATCGCCTGCTGGAGGGCTTTATTGAGCTTGATGCCCTGGCCATCAAAAATCTTGATGCCATTGTCGGCGGGGGGATTGTGGCTGGCGGAAATCATAATGCCGCCGATCGCCGCTGTATGGTGGGCCAAATAGGCTACCGCAGGTGTAGGACAGAGGCCCAAATGCCAAACATCCACCCCCGCCGCCGTCAGACCCGCACTGAGGGCATTGGCCAACATCGGGCTAGAGGTGCGGGAGTCTTGGCCGAGGATCACGGGCGGACGATCGCCCAGTTGGCTACCGTGACCTGAGGCCAGAGAATTTTGGCGCAGAACTTGACCCGCCCAAAAGCCAATGTGCAGGGCCAAGGGAGCCGTCAGAATATCCCCCACCTGTCCCCGGATGCCATCGGTCCCAAACAGGGGGCCAGCGGGCAGGCTTAAGGGATCCCAGGTCGAGCGATCGGCCCCTGCCGGAACGCCTAGGGTATCGAGGGCAAGGCGTTGGGACAGCGAAGATGGATCTACAGTGCCTTGGCGGTGGGCCAGGGATTGCAGCGTAGGGGATGGAACCATGGTGTTTGTACTCCTCACAGTGGGGATGCTTCTCCAGGACAGATCCCAAACCGAGCAACCGATCCGGATAGCGTCTGGGGAAGCATTGCAGTCTAAGGTTGCAGTCTAGGGTCGCAGTCTAGGGTTGCAGTCTAGGGTTGCAGTCTAGGGGTGAATGGGGTCGGGATTGGCCACTTGGGCTTACCCTTGGAGAGCTACCCAGTTTTGCCCCCACAGGCGACGATCGCCCCAGTCTCTGGCCAAGCTTCTATCCCAAAGCCTCGGTGTTGTGCCTTTTATAACGGCTAATGCGGGGGCAAGGAGAATCTCTTCCCCATTTTGCCGAAACGTTACATTTTTTAATATGGATCTTGGGGAAAATCAATGGAGGTCGAGCAGTCATGGGCTAAAACCGTCTTGAGCAGTACTGCTTGCCCCCTGGGATTACGGGCTTTATAGGGTGGCCCAAGGCGATCGCAGCCAGGACAGTTCCCAGACCTGCTGATCCTGCGCCCCACCCCTGACAATCCTTGGCGACGATAGGGAGCACCCCAGAAAACCGCCGAGAACTGGTGATGCTATCCCCCTTCTTTCTGCCTGCTTTTGCCCCCCCGTCCATGTTCCAAGCCCTTCGCTATCTCAACGTTTCCACCTGCAAACAGGTGACCTGTGCCGTGATGCGACAGCGCTTGCCCGGTCTAGCGGCGGAAATTGCCTATAACGCCACGCTTTCCTTATTTCCCACCATTTTGGCCCTGCTCTCTGCAATGCGTGCCCTCGATCTCTCTCGCCCTGCCCTGCGTAACTTAGCGGTGCGGTTTGCCAATCTGGCCCCCCTGGAGGTTGTGGATTTAATTCGGGGGTTTGTGGACTTGGAGCGGCCTCCGGGTCGTCTGTTTCAGATTAGTTTTGTACTGGCGCTCTGGGTTTCCTCTAGTGCGATCGCCGCCTCCATGGCTGCCCTCGACCAAATTCAGGAAACTCCACGGGCCGATCGTCGCCCCTTTTGGAAGTCCCGCAGCATCGCCATCCTCCTCAGTTTGGGCACCATGATTTTTTATGTGGTGTCGTCCCTCTTAATCTTCAGTAGCGAGTTTCTGATCCAAGAGTTGAGCCTCTACGCGGGCCGGGGAAGAACGATTCTGCTGGGAATCTGGTGGATGCTGAACTGGCCCATTGCCCTGGCTTTGGTCACGATCGCCTTTGCCTGTCTCTACCGCTTTGGCCCCAGCCGCCGTAACACCCAAATGCCGATCTTTCTGGGGGCTTTTTTGGCCGCGATCGCCTGGTTAGGGGTGTCCTACTGCTTTCGCTACTATCTCCACAACTTTGGCAGCTATGACCAAGCCTACGGCACCCTCGCCACGGCCATTATTTTGATGTTCTGGCTAGATCTCTGCGCCCTGATTATGCTGATTGGCTATCAACTCAATGTGACGGTGGGCAGCAAGATGGCCCGATCGGAACAATCCCGATCGGACTCACCCCAATCCAGTCAATGCCACCCCAGACCCTCCTGGCGACCCCACTGGAACCCAATGCAATTGCGGCGGTTACGACCCCAAACCCCCAGATCCCAAGCTCCCCCCTCCGGTCCCGATCGATCGCAGGAGTCTCGATCGATCGGGGCAGAACAGCACAGAGAAATCCAGCCCTAGCAATCGCAGCGGGCAAGGGCTTCACCGGGGAGTGGGATAGACCCATAAACCTTAGCCAGACTTATCTCAGTTATAAGAAATGCTGAGGGACTGAGACCCCGGTATAACCTGAGGGAGTGTTGACATAACTTAACAAAGCGTTGTAAATTGAGAGCAGGTTAAG
>JBMTWK010000432.1:0-3696 GCA_049452395.1 Prochlorothrix sp.
TTTACGACGACGCGGCCGCACTTGGGCACCCTCTCCCCCGCCCTCTCCCCCGCCTTTCCCTACAAACTTACCGACTCCGCTCCCCCCATTGGATCAATTGGGCAAACCGTCTAGTACAGTGGAGGATGGTCCAGCCGCGCAAAACCTGGGGCTACCCTCAGCGCCATCTCTGCCCCCTGGATCCTCTGCGATATCGGTTTGGCTACACCTTGAAGGGATCCTTCGCCAGTATATTCAGTACTATTTCGATCGCCCCCTTCGATCGGCCCAACTGATGGACACTTGCTTTTCGTCACCGCAACCCCAGCCTTTCGATCCCTAGGCCATCGCCGTTTTGCGGCTGTTGTGGCTTATTTTTGGGCACTTGGTTTTTTCTGGGGCAATCCTTGACCGGGCAGGCGGCAGAGTCCGACTTCGGTTCTGGGTTTGGTTGGTCCATGTATCCTTTTGAAGATAGTCCCCTGCACATTACACCCCGCAGCTCCTCCCCTCACCCTGGGTTAGGCGTTGGCTCCCCGATCGTCAGTGGTCCCCTCGGCTTATCCCCTGAACCCTATGCTTCGCCTGATCTGTGCCCTGCTGCCCAACCGATTCTAGGCGCAGTCACTCCCCCAGCCGCCGACCCTTTAGCCGTAGACCCTTTAGCCGTAGACCCTTTAGCCGTAATCCCCGCCTCGGACCCCGCCGCAGTCTTAGAACCCCCTGCCGTAGACCCTCCAGCCTTAAAAACTCCCGCTTTAGACCCTCTAGCATCCATCCCCGCATTCATCCCCGCCACAGCAGAGTCTTTAGCGCCAGAATCTTTACCCCCAGAGTCTTTAGCCCCAGAATCTTTAGCCCCAGACCCTTCAGCCTCTAAGCACGCCGCCGCGCCAGATCACGCCCCATTAGATCGCGCCCCATCAAACCAATCTGCATTAGACCGAGCCGCATCCAATCAAGCAGCCCCAGACCAAGCAGCCCCAGACCAAGCTGCATCCAACCCAGCCGCATTAGACCATCCTGTATCCAATCAAGCAGCCCCAGACCCAGCCGCATTAGACCATCCTGTATCCAATCAAGCAGCCTCAGACCACCCCGAAGAATCCGACCCCGCCGCCTCAACCGATGACGCGATCGGCTTTTGGCCCGTCTTGCAAAACCGCAACTTTTTGACCCTTTGGGGGGGACAGGTTTTTTCCCAACTGGCCGATAAGGTTTATTTGGTTTTGATGATCGGCTTGGTGACGCAGTACTTTGAGGGGCCGGGGCAAACCATTAGTGGCTGGGTCTCGGCGATTATGATTGCCTTTACGATTCCGGCGGTGCTGTTTGGCTCTGTGGCGGGGGTTTATGTCGATCGCCACCCCAAGCGCCAAGTTTTAGTCATTTCTAACCTCTTTCGGGGGGCATTAGTCCTCGCGCTGCCCCTCTTGCTGACCCTCTCCATCGGCGGGGGCCACCTGGGCACTCTGCCCTTTGGCTTTTGTCTGCTGCTGCTGGTCACCTTCCTTGTCTCGACCCTGACCCAATTTTTTGCCCCTGCGGAACAGGCTGCTATCCCCTTGCTGGTGGAACAGCGGCAACTGCTCCCCGCCAACTCCCTCTATACCACCACCATGATGGCCGCCATGATTGTGGGGTTTGCGATCGGGGAGCCTGCCTTGGATTGGGCCGATCGTTGGCTGTCCGGTCACCTCAGTTTGGGCAATGGCCGGGAGATCCTCGTGGGGGGAGCCTATGTGATTGCCGGGGCCATTTTGATGCTGATTCGGGTGCGGGAGTCGCAGGAAAAGCTAGCCGTCGCCGATCGCCATCCCTGGCAAGACATCAAAGAAGGCTGGGCCTACCTCAGCACCCATCCCCTGATCCGCGCTGCCCTGGTGCAGCTTGTTATTTTGTTCTCGATCGTGGCGGCCCTGTCGGTTTTGGCGGTGCGCCTTGCGGAAGTGATTCCAGAATTGGATGCGGATCAATTTGGCTGGCTGCTGTCCGTGGGCAGCTTGGGGATGGGCCTTGGGGCCGTTGTGGTGGGCCAGTTTTGTGCCCGCTTTCCCCGCCACCAGGTGGTCCGCCTGGGTTCCCTGGGGCTAGCGGCTAGCCTGGGGGGATTGGCCTTGCTGTACCACACCCTCTGGACCAGTCTCACCTGCATTACCGTGTTGGGATTTTTTGCGGCCCTGGTGGGGATTCCCATGCAAACCACCATCCAAGAAGAAACACCGCCAGAAATGCGAGGCAAGGTCTTTGGCTTACAAAATAATGCTGTTAATATTGCTCTGAGCTTACCCTTAGCCCTAGCGGGTGTGGCGGAAAGTTACTGGGGGTTGACCTGGACCTTGGGCGGCTTAGCGGCGCTGACGCTGTTTGGCGGATTGGCGACGGCTCCTCGAAATGGCTCGGCCCCAGACTAAACCCCAGACTAAACCCCAGACTAAAGTTCTGCTATAAATTTCCCCCGTTTCAGTCCTCCTGTCTCGCTTCTCCCCCGTGACCCTGTGCCTGCTCTAGAGGAACCTGTACCTATTACTGCCCCTACGACTCCCCCCGGTCTCCCATCTACGCATCCTGCCCCAGCCCCTATCCCGAAAATTGTGGTCATTGATGACGATCGTATCACTCTGACCTATACGATCATGACCCTCAAACGGGAGGGCTATGAGGTTCACAAAGCGACGGATGGGGAATCGGGGCTGGATTTGGTGCGCCAACTTAAGCCGGATTTGATTATCTGCGATTGGATGATGCCGGGAACCACGGGGATTCAGGTGTGTCGCACGGTGAAGCAGGATCCAGAGCTAGCGACGGCTTTTTTTATTTTGCTGACGGCGCGCAGTGATGTGGAGGACCTGATCCGGGGTTTGGAGACGGGGGCCGATGAATTTGTGGCGAAACCGGTGACGGCTGCGGAACTGCGGGCCAGGGTGCGGGCCGGGTTGCGCATTGCGGGGATGAATCAGGCGCTACGGGCTGTAGCCCAGGATTTACAGCGTCAGAAGCATCACCTAGAGACGGAGCGCCAGGAAGCGGCGGATTACCTACAGTCGCAAATTCCCACCAGCCTCAAGCCCCCTAGCCCGACGATCCAAATTCAGTCTTATTTTGCCCCGTCTTCCCAGCTTGGGGGTGATTTTTTTGACTTTCACTGGCTCGATCAAGACCATTTACGCATTTACCTCATGGATGCGGCGGGCCATGGCCTGCGGGCGGCGTTTTTCTCCATGTCTGTCCAGCACTTCCTCAAGTCGATCGCCCGCTCCAATACCACCGTCGATCTCTACGATCCGGCCCAGGTGCTCCGGATTTTGAACGATCGCTTCCAAATGGATGATCACCACAACCAGTATGTGACGGTGTGGTATGGCATCTTCGATCGCCGCACCCAAACCCTGACCTATGGCAATGCGGGCCACCCTCCGGCGGTTCTGCTCAACCCCACGCGGACCCCTGCCGCTGCCTTGCAAACCCTGCCCTCCACGGGTCCACCCGTCGGCATTTTGCCCTTCTCGCGCTACCGCTCCCAAATTTGCACGGTGACACCGGGCAGCAGTCTTTATGTTTTTAGCGATGGCCTGTATGAGGTGATTCCGCCGGAGGAGATACCGCCCGATCGCGAACCCTATGGCCATGGGGATTTCTTGGAGGTGCTCCAGGACTTTGAGAAGTCCAATTCGACGGATTTGACCCGTATTCCTGAGCGGGTGCTTCAGGTTACCG
>JBMTWK010000433.1:0-3684 GCA_049452395.1 Prochlorothrix sp.
GCGATTTGCGCTTTGCCCTCGATCGCCACGAGTTTTACCTGGAGTATGAGCCAATTTTCCACTTGCAGCAGAAGGAGCTAGTGGGATTTGAGGCGTTAGTCCGCTGGAGACATCCCGATCGCGGGCGGGTTTCACCGGGACAGTTTATCCCGATCGCCGAGGAAACCGGGTTAATTTTGCCCCTCAGTGACTGGGTTTTGGAAGAAGCCTGTACGCGGCTGCGGGAGTGGGAACCCCTGCTGAAGATCTACCGCAGTTTTCGCCTGAGCGTTAATCTCTCGGTGCGCCAAATTCAGTCCCCCACCTTTATCAAGACGATCGATAAAATCCTCGATAAAACCGGGGCCGATCCCCACTACCTGAAGTTGGAGATTACCGAAGGAATTTTTATTGGCAACCAAGTCGAGGTGGCACAGGTCTTAACGGCCCTCAAGAAGCGATCGATCGAGGTCAGCATTGACGATTTTGGCACCGGCTACTCCTCCCTCAGCTATTTGCACAACTTTCCCATTAATACCCTCAAAATCGACAAGTCCTTCGTCTCCGCCATGGCCGATCAAAAGGGCAGCACCCCGATCGTCAGAGCCATCATTACCCTAGCCCATGCCCTCAATATGGATGTCGTCGCGGAGGGCGTAGAGGAGGTGTGGCAGCTCCAAGCCTTGCAACAGTTATCCTGCGAGATGATCCAAGGCTACTTGCTGAGCCGGTCCCTCGGCAGTGCAGAGGCCAAGATACTCGTCGAAAAGCAGCATTTATGCCCGTTTACCTTTGCCTGCTAAGGAGAAAGGAAACGCCGATCCACTGCCCAAAGGCCAACTCACCCTTTAAAATGAGAAGACTAAACTGAGAACACTGTGGCAAACTGTGGCACAAGCAGGGCCAAGGCGATCGGGCCGATCGCTGCCGATCGCTCAAGATCGCCTGCCGGACCTCCCCTGTCCTCGCCCCAACCCTGACCCAGCATCTCCTAAACTCTCTCATCCTTACTTACCCTATCTGCCCCAATCGAGCTATGAGTAACCCGTCCGATCGCGTCACCCCAGACGCTGCTTCATCTGCTGTTCCACCCACTGGCGCTGTCGATCGTGCCCAGACCGATCGCATTATCATCTTCGATACCACCCTCCGGGATGGGGAACAATCCCCCGGTGCCAGCCTAAATCTTGAGGAAAAGCTGACGATCGCACGGCAACTGGCTCGCCTTGGGGTGGATATCATCGAAGCCGGATTCCCCTACGCCAGCCCTGGCGATTTTGAAGCCGTTCAGCGCATTGCCGAAGTCGTCGGAGCCGATCCCGCAGGCCCCAGCATTTGCGGCCTCGCCCGCGCCACCCGCCACGACATCAAAGCCGCCGCCGATGCCCTCAAGCCCGCCGCCAAGCCCCGCATCCACACCTTCATTGCCTCCTCGGATATCCACTTGCAGTACAAACTCAAGAAAACCCGTGAGGAAGTGCTGCAAATTGCGCCGGAAATGGTGGCCTATGCCAAGTCCTTTGTGGAGGATGTCGAGTTTTCACCGGAAGATGCAGGCCGATCGGACCCGGAATTTCTCTATCCCTTGTTGGAAGCAGCGATCGCCGCTGGGGCCACCACCGTTAACATTCCCGACACCGTGGGCTACACCACACCAGAGGAATTTGGCAAACTGATTCGGGGCATCAAAGAAAACGTCCGCAACATTGACCAAGCCATTATTTCGGTCCATGGCCACAACGATTTGGGCTTGGCGGTGGCCAACTTCCTGTCGGCGGTTCAGCATGGGGCGCGGCAGTTGGAATGCACCATTAACGGCATCGGCGAACGGGCCGGAAATGCAGCCCTGGAAGAACTGGTCATGGCCCTCTACGTGCGGCGGCAGTACTACAACCCCTTCCTCGGTCGCCCCGCAGACTCCGAAGCCCCCCTCACCCGCATCAACACCCAGGAAATCTACAAAACCTCGCGATTGGTCTCCAACCTGACCGGCATGACGGTCCAGCCCAACAAGGCGATCGTCGGGGCCAATGCCTTCGCCCACGAGTCCGGCATTCACCAAGACGGCGTGCTCAAAAATAAGCGCACCTACGAGATCATGGATGCGGAGTCGATCGGCCTCAACACCAACCGCATTACTCTGGGCAAGCTCTCCGGTCGCAATGCCTTCCGGACTCGGCTGGAGGAATTGGGCTTTGAACTGGCGGATGAGGAGCTAAACAAAGCATTTGCCCGCTTTAAGGAAGTCGCAGACAAAAAACGGGAAGTGACGGACTGGGATTTGGAGGCGATCGTCAACGACGAAACCCAACAAGCCCCCGACTTGTTCCAACTGAAGCGGGTTCAGGTCTCCTGCGGCGACCCCGCCTGCCCCACCGCCACCATTACCTTGCAAACCCCCGACGGTGCCCTGCTCACCGATGCTGCAACGGGAACCGGCCCCGTAGATGCCGTTTATCGGGCCATTAACCGCATTGTGAAAGTCCCCAATGAGTTGATCGAGTTTTCGGTCAAGTCCGTCACCGAGGGCATCGATGCCATGGGCGAAGTCACCATTCGCCTGCGCCATGAATCCCGCCTCTTTTCGGGCCATGCCGCCAATACCGACATTATCGTGGCTTCAGCCCAAGCCTACGTCCACGCCCTCAACCGTCTCTACGCCACCCTCCAAAATCAAACGACCTTTGGGGTTCCTCAACCCGTCTTCAGCGGCGAAAAAGTGCCCGGTATCTAAGCGCTAGCTCAGACAACTGGGGGCAAGGGTCGCGCCCCTGTGCCGACCCCCTTCAAATCGCCGACCCCTTTCAGAATCAAAGTCGGGGCAACCACAAAAGGATTGCCCCACCGAATCTGTATGGGGATAAAACCCCTGACCAGGGTTCAAAAAAACTTGCTTAAAGCGGGCGGGGGGAATCGAACCCCCATCATCAGCTTGGAAGGCTGAGGTTTTACCACTAAACTACACCCGCATCCGTGTAGGTCTTTCACTATAACCTAAAGGGTACCGCAGGGAAAGGGGGCACGCAAAAATTAGGACCATCCCACCTTGGAGCCAACCCTAGGGGATAGCCTTACCGCAGGGAATTTTCATCCCCGCTCTAGTGCGGGCCTCTTGCCCGCGTGGTGAGTGAGACGCTCACGCTAAGGGGGGTAAAACCTATGCCTTAGTCTCCTCGGTTGTGGGCTGCGGGTGGGGCTGCGGGTAGCGCGGGCGATCGGCCAGGGACTGAAGGAGCAGAGGGCCGTTGGTGATGTATTTCGGGCTGTTATGGGCCAATGTGGGCTAGTGCGGGCTGAATAGCGGGGTAAATGACCATGAAACAGTATAAACGGCTCAATAGCCAGGAATTACAGCAGGAAGTCTGTCGAATTCTGGATAAACTACAAATTCGCTACGAAAAAGAACGGTATTCGGCGCATGGTAGCTCAATTATTGGCAAGCGGCGACGGGTTGACGTGGCCGTATTAGATGCGGCGGGTCAGGTGATGATGCATATTGAGTGTAAAAACCAGAATTCAGCCGGAACAGCGGAAGAGAAGCTGTTTAAGGCCGTAGAAGAGGCAAATCGGGATAAGCGCCTGGGTACACCCTCGATTATAGTGGTTGGGGGGTTTGGCTGGAGTGAGGCAGACCTGCGTCATGCTATGTTGAATGGTGCGGTGCGTATCGAAATGCTGGAGGACTGGCTCACCTTTTACTTGCAG
>JBMTWK010000434.1:0-3677 GCA_049452395.1 Prochlorothrix sp.
CTATTTATCCTCAGAATTAAGCAATTTTCAGGTTAAGATCTAAAAGCTTTACAGCACGACTTTTATAGCAATATGTGATGCTGGACTGGATCCGGATTATTTTGGTCGAACCGGCTGGCCCCCTGAATGTGGGATCGGTGGCACGGGTAATGAAAAATTTTGGCTTGGGGCAACTGGTTTTAGTCAACCCTAATTGTGATCCCCTGGGGGCTGAGGCGCGGCAGATGGCTGTCCATGGGGTTGAAGTGCTGGAGCAAGCGCAACGGGTTTCCAGTCTAGCGGTGGCGCTGGAGGGCTGCGCTAAGGCGATCGCCACCAGTGGCCGAGATCGTCTCATTCCCCTGCCCTTGGGAACACCTCGGCAAATGCTGCCCTGGCTCTGGGAACGATCGAGACCCGAAACCATCGCCCCCGCAGATCTGGCCCAACCCGCACCGGCTGCGTTGATCTTTGGGCGGGAAGATTCAGGGCTAAACAATGCGGAACTACATTATGCACAGCGTTTGGTGCAAATTCCCAGCGGTGAGGCCTATGCGTCTTTAAACTTGGCCCAGGCCGTAGCGGTGTGCTGTTATGAGTTGCGCTGCTACGAATTGCACCGCGATGCACTCGTCAACGATGCACTCGTCAACAATGCACTTGTCAACGATGATGCATTGCGCGGCCCCAACCCTGGGTTACAGCATGGCCTCGATCCTGAATCACCGCATAGCCCAAACCTTGGATTACACAGCCCCAATCCTAAGGTACAGCACAGCCCAAACCTGGGGTTACAACCCGGTGACCCCAGGGAGCCTCACCCCTCTGGCCCCGTCCCCCCGCCGTCTACCCCCTTCCAGGAGGTTCCCTCCCTCGACAGACCAGCGATCGCTCCGGAGGATGAAAAGGAACATTTCGCTTCCGATCGCCGGGATTGGCAGCTTCCTCGCCAGACCCAACATCAGGGACAATCTCAGGAGCATCCCCAGGAAAATCACAAAGCGTATCACAATGATGATTTGGCTTCCTTGGCGGATCTCGATCGCTACTATAGACAACTGGAACAACTCCTCTTGCGCATTGGCTACCTCTATCCCCATACAGCAGCTCGGCGCATGGAGAAGTTGCGACGGCTCTATAATCGCGCTCAGATTTCCCACCAAGAACTGGCTATGCTCCAGGGCATGGTTCGCCAAGTCGATTGGGCTGTGAACCACGCCGTCGATCGCCCCAGCCCAAACCGGGGGAATTCTTCCGGTGCAGTCGATGCGGATCCGTAAACAACGGAACCCTGAATCTAGGGATCACACTCCGCTAAAGTCATGCCAGGAACTCCCTTGACAAATCCGACAACTGCCCTAAGAATTCGCACAGCTAGCGGTCTAAGCTGGGTTAGTCGTTGTCCCCTCCCCCATTTCTCTGATTTGCACCCCATGACCACCGTAGCCAGGAGCATAGTACTTGGGTGAAAGCTAAACCACCATCCCCTGCTCAGGGGCTTCAACGCAGTAAAAATTGGAGTAAGCAGCCCAACGCCCAAACTCCCTTACAGCGATGGCTTCGGGGGATGGGGTTTAGAACTGGACCGGTAGCCAAAACAGCCCAGCCCAGACCAGCCCCCAGCACAGGACAGGGGCGATCGAACGCTGGCGATCGCAGCCGAATGGCGGTTTTCGATCGCGGTCAACCATCCCCCCCCGCCAACCGCCCCAAACCGGGCAAAAGCCAGGGCAAGCGAGAACCGTCTAAGCGATCTCAACCCCTGCGCCCCAAGGGGTCTCGGCTGCGGGACAGTGCCCCAGCACCCAGTAGCCCCAACCCAGGGGAGTGGGCCGATCGATCGGCGATCGGTGCAGCCTCCTCACCGCACTGGAACAGGGAAACCCCACCCCCACCCAACCCCTGGGCCTCCCCCCCAGAAACCATCAGTTGGCTGCTCTCTGACCCCGCCCCCCGGCTGTCCCCGGAACCCGCCCCCCCAGAGCGGGTCAACCCCTGGGAACCCCCGCGCAACCGTTTACCCACTCCCGACTTTTCGCTCCCCGCCGCTACTATGACCCCCAATCCCGGCACCGTTTCCCCCATCAACTCTTCTGCGTTTACCTCTTCTGAACCTATGCAGACCGTCGATCGCCGTGTGGCCCAATCCCGTCGTCGGGGTGCTTCCAATTCCTCCAGTGACCGCCGTAGAAACAAAACCCAGGGCAAAACCCAGGCTCAGTCCAACAGCGCCAGCAGTCGCGCAGCCCAAGCTTGGGGCCAAACCACCCCTCACCGGACCCCCCGCACCAAGCTCCCAGCGCCCGTTCTCTACGGCATCCGTCTGATGATCCTAGGCATTGGCTTGGGTGTCATTGGGGGAACCTTGCTGACCGCTTTGGATCCCGCCCATACTAATGTGACCGCAACGGAACTCCAGGAAGATGCCGCCAGCAACGCCGCCACCCCTGGGGGGAACAACCTAGCCCTCGCCGCCCAGTCCCAGACCCCCACCCTGCACCTCAACCAAGAAATGGCACCCCTCAAGGAGCAGATTCAGGGCTTGATTAGCCAGCCCGGTCAGGAGGGACTCACGCCGGGAGTGATGGTGGTGGATTTGGATACGGGGAACTATCTCAGTGTCAATGGCGATCGGGTCTTTGCGACCGCCAGCATGATTAAGATCCCGATTCTCTTGGCTTTTTTTGAGGATGTGGATGCGGGCAAAATCCGCTTAGATGAAGAGCTAGTGATGCGGGCGGACTTGGTGGCCCCCCATGCCGGAGAAATGCAGTATCTCGCAGTGGGAACCAAGTTTACGGCCCTGGAAACCGCCACGGAAATGATCCGCATTAGCGACAATACGGCCACCAATATGCTGATCGATCGCCTCGGCGGGGCCGCAGCCCTAAACCAGCGCTTCCGAAGCTGGGGACTGCAAACCATGACGATCAACAATTTGCTCCCAGATTTAGAGGGGACCAATGTTGCAACCCCGAAGGAGTTTGCCCTGCTGATGGAGCTAATTAATGAGGGGAATTTGCTGTCAATGCGGTCCCGCGATCGCATGATGGAAATCCTGCGCACTCCCGTTACGCGGACGCTACTGCCCCAAAGTTTGGGCGAAGGTGCAACGATCGCCCATAAAACCGGCGATATCGGCTCCTTAGTCGGGGATGTGGGCATTATTGATATGCCCAGCGGCAAACGCTACTTAGCCGCAATGATGGTGGAGCGGCCCCACAATGACAACCGTGCCCAGGAATTAATTCGCCAGATGGCCCAAAAAGCCTATCAGTACCTGGAAACCCAAGCACTTCAGTCAGACCAACCCTCGGAACAAAATCCGCTCGTGGTCCCGAATATGCTGCCCTTAGACAATGTGGCAACGGAACAAACCACGCCCCCCGGCACAAATTCCAACAATCCAGCCATGATGACCCCCTTCTGGTCAAATCCCTAGGTTCCTCACAATAAAACTCCCACTCTCACTCCCCCGCGTACTCTCGTTCCCCCGCATACTCTCGTTCCCCCGCGTACTCTCGTTACTCTCGTTCCCACGCTCCTGCGTGGGAATGCCCCCCTAGACGCTCCAACATCCCTTCCCTTTGCCCCTACCGCCCCACCCAGGGCAACCACGGGGGGTTTGCCCCTACCGCCCCACCCAGGGCAACCACGGGGGGTTTGCCCCTACTCAACGGTGACCTCCTCTCTCCTCT
>JBMTWK010000435.1:0-3668 GCA_049452395.1 Prochlorothrix sp.
CTGAGAAGACCCTGCAAAGACCTTGAGAAGGGGCGGGTTTTCCGTGCTAGCCCGATCGACGGGTAAACTTTAAAATGCAATGATAACTTTTCGTTACAACGGGGTCCGTGGCCCGGTGCGATCGCCCCAGTCTGTAGACCCGCGCGATCGCCCTTGCCCGCTGCCCCCCTCGTAACCCCCAAAGTTATTCCGTCCCTGGGAAGCCTTTCCCGCCGATCGGGACGTGCTATTTCCCACCGCTCATCCCGTCAACCCTTTTTGCTAATCGTTATGTTCAAAACTCTGTTAGGTGACCCCAACAGTCGCAAACTAAAGCGCTACAAGCCCCTGGTCACGGAAATCAACCTCCTAGAAGAGGAGATCGAACCCCTCTCCGACGAAGAGCTAGTGGGCAAAACCACAGAGTTTAGGCTAAAGCTGGAAAAAGCGACAACGCCCGCCGTAGAGAAGGAAATCCTGGCGGAAATTCTGCCGGAAGCCTTTGCTGTTGTTCGGGAGGCGGGTAAGCGTGTCCTGGGGATGCGCCACTTTGATGTGCAGTTGATCGGCGGCATGGTCCTCCACGATGGCCAGATTGCCGAAATGAAAACCGGGGAAGGCAAAACCCTCGTGGCCACCCTGCCCGCCTACCTCAACGCCCTGGCCGGGAAAGGGGTCCATGTGGTGACGGTCAACGACTACCTCGCCCGTCGGGACGCGGAATGGATGGGGCAGGTGCATCGCTTCTTGGGCCTGAGTGTGGGGCTAATTCAGCAGAGTATGCAGCCCCCAGAGCGCCGCAAGAACTACGCCTGTGATGTCACCTACACGACCAACAGTGAGGTGGGCTTTGACTACCTGCGGGACAATATGGCCACCTCGATCGAGGAAGTGGTCCAGCGGCCCTTTAACTTCTGCGTCATCGATGAAGTGGACTCGATTTTAGTGGATGAGGCCCGCACCCCGCTGATTATTTCGGGTCAGGTGGAACGCCCCAGCGAGAAATATATCCGGGCGGCAGAAATTGCCAAAGCCCTGACCAAATCCAGCACCGATCCCAATGCGCGGGACTACGAAGATCTGGAACCCGACGGCGACTATGAGCTAGACGAAAAGCAGCGCAATATCCTGCTCACGGATATGGGTTTTGAAAGCGCCGAGCGTCTCTTGGGCGTGGATGATCTCTTCAATCCTGAAGACCCCTGGGCGCACTATATCTTTAATGCCCTCAAGGCGAAGGAACTGTTCACCCTGGATGTGAACTACATCATCCGCGATGACGAGATCATGATTGTGGATGAGTTTACGGGGCGGATTATGCCCGGTCGCCGCTGGAGTGATGGCTTACACCAGGCGATCGAAGCCAAAGAAGGCGTTGAAATTCAGCCGGAAACCCAGACCTTAGCCTCCATTACCTACCAAAACTTCTTCCTGCTCTATCCCAAGCTGTCGGGCATGACCGGAACCGCTAAAACCGAGGAAACCGAGTTTGAGAAGACCTATAACCTAGAGGTGACGATCGTCCCCACCAACCGCAACAACAAGCGCCAAGACTTGGCCGATGTGGTCTACAAAACCGAGGAAGCCAAGTGGAAGGCCGTGGCTAAGGAATGTGCTGAAATGCACGCGGTGGGCCGTCCGACCCTCGTCGGGACCACCAGTGTTGAAAAGTCGGAGCTATTGTCCCAGTTGCTGGTCCAACTGGAGATTCCCTTCCAATTACTCAACGCCAAGCCCGAAAACGTAGAACGAGAGGCGGAAATTATCGCCCAGGCGGGTCGCAGTGGTGCAGTGACGATCGCCACCAACATGGCCGGTCGGGGAACCGACATTATCCTAGGCGGAAACGCGGACTATATGGCCCGCCTCAAGGTGCGGGAGTATCTCATGCCCCGGATTGTCCAACCCGAAGAAGAGGGCATGGGCATGGTCTCGGTGCCCGGTGCCGGAAAACAGCGCCAGAAGGCCCAAGGCTTTGTCCCCGGCCAAAAGGTCAAGACCTGGAAAGCATCACCGGATATTTTCCCCACGGAACTGTCCTCGGCAACGGAAACACTGCTTAAGGAAGCGGTGGCGAAGGCGATCGCAGTCCATGGGGAGCGCAGTCTACCGGAACTGGAGGCCGAAGAACTAGTGGCAGTGGCCGCTGAACAGGCTCCAACGGTGGATCCAGTCACCCAAAAGCTGCGGGAAGCCTACCGGGCAATTTTGGCCGAGTATGAGGCGCTGACCAAGGTGGAGCAGCAAAAGGTGGTGGAACTGGGCGGTTTACACGTCATCGGCACAGAACGCCATGAATCGCGCCGCATTGATAACCAGTTGCGGGGCCGCGCTGGTCGCCAAGGTGACCCCGGTTCAACGCGATTCTTCCTGAGTTTGCAGGATAACTTGCTGCGGATCTTCGGCGGCGATCGGGTCTCTGGCCTGATGAATATGTTCCGGGTTGAGGAAGACATGCCGATCGAGTCGGGGATGCTGACCCGTTCCCTGGAAGGTGCCCAGAAAAAGGTGGAAACCCACTACTATGACATGCGCAAACGGGTGTTTGAGTATGATGATGTCATGAATAACCAGCGTAAGGCCATTTACGCGGAGCGGCGGCGAGTTCTGGAGGGAGAAGACCTCAAGGAGCAGGTGATTAAGTACGCCGAGATGACCATGGATGACATTGCGGAGTACTACATCAACCCTGAGCTACCTTCGGAGGAGTGGAACCTGGACAAGCTGGTGAGCAAGGTCAAGGAATTCGTCTATTTGCTGGCGGATTTGCAGCCAAGCGACCTGGAAGACCTGTCTATGGAAGAAATTAAGACCTTCCTCCACGAGCAGGCCCGCAACGCCTATGACATCAAGGAGGCCCAGGTGAACCAAATCCAGGCCGGTTTAATGCGCCAAGCGGAGCGGTTCTTTATTCTTCAGCAAATTGATACGCTCTGGCGGGAGCACTTGCAGCAGATGGATGGCCTGCGGGAGTCGATCGGGCTGCGGGGCTATGGCCAGAAGGATCCGCTGATTGAGTACAAGAGCGAGGGCTATGAGTTGTTCCTGGACATGATGGTGAATATTCGCCGCAATGTGGTCTATGGACTGTTCCAGTTCCAACCCCAAATGCCCAAACAAGCCACCCAAGTCCAAACCTCCGGCGTGGCCTAATTCCCCTCACTCCAGCCCTCTCCCGTCGGGAGAGGGTGTTGCTGTTCAACTCAGTTCACCCTAGACTTACGAGGTTTCAGCAATGAGTTCATTCCAGCCAAAGCTCACTATCCATGTTGAGGGAAAATCGGACAAAATTATTGTTGAGAGGATTCTAACGGCAGCTAAGGTTAGAGATGAGGTCGTAGTAGAGTCAGCATCTGGAGTTCACGATTTAACTAAGTTAGCAACTTCTTTGTCAAATTCAACGTCACACAAGCATCTTATTTTAGTTGATGCAGATCTGTTGAGTATATTCGATTCGCGCCAAGAGGCTGAGCGCAAACTAAAACAGCCCCAAGTCACAGTCTCATGCGCTGTCCCTACCCTTGAAGCTTGGCTTTTTGCAGATGATCAACTCGCGATCAAATCTGCAAGGAGTGAACATGCTGCTCAAATCCTTCAACGCCTACCCCTGCCAGAGTTAATTCCCTATCCGAGAGATGTAACTATTCAGGGGTTAACGGAAGAAAGAGGGTTAGAGGGGGGTCCATCGG
>JBMTWK010000436.1:0-3653 GCA_049452395.1 Prochlorothrix sp.
ACGCATGTCGTAGGGAATTGGGGAAAGGGGGACGGGGGGAAGCGCAAAACGTCCCTTACTATATACCGCAATTCCACGGGATTAGAGCCACGGATCCCCATCGAGATCGAGGGTTTCGGGGGGTGGGTTGGGAGGGGTGGGGATTTGGGGAGGGCGGGGAGGGACCGGGGAAGTCGCTCCGGGTGCAGAGCGGGCAGCAGAGCCTGGGGCGGGGTTGGAGCCGGTGGGGGGAACGGAACTGGGGGCGGGATCTAGGCTCCACTGGTCCCAAATCTCCGTTTCTGGCTCTGGGGCTAGGTAGGGTTCGGGATCCTGTTCCCAAACAGCTTCTTCCCAGTCCGCTCCGGCCCAGGCTGCGGTTTCCTCCCCCTCTTCCCCGAAGTCGTCGGTAATGTGGGGGGGATAGATGATGCGATCGGCGGGCGATCGATCGAGATGTTGGGGCTGAACGGGCGGGGGGGTCTGCGGGCGAGGTTGGGGCGGGGTTGTGGGACGGGGAGCTTGGGTAGGGCTAGCCGCATCCGTTGGCTTGGGGGAAGCGGTCCGGTCGTCAAAGTCGCTAAAGTCAGCCGGATCGACGAAATTCTGCGCCCGATCGCGCCCATTCTCCCCCTGCTTCGGCCACTCCTCCTGCCAGGTCTCCTGTAAGTTTTGGGTTGTACTGTGGGCGGTGTCTAAGGCTTCCTGTGCCCACTGCTGGGCCTTGGCTCCCACCTGGGTGCCCACGCGCTGGACTTTGCTCTGGACCTTGGTGCTGGCTTTCTGGAATAGGGTTTGGGCTTGGCTGGAAAAAGACTTTAATTCCTCCCGAACCTGTCGATATTCCTGCTTTAGCTCACCCAGGGTCTGTTTAATGCGGTCTTCTTGGTCGGTCATGCTTTGGGCAACGCTGGGGGTGACCAGTAGGCGCTTGCTGCCAAAGCTGAGGATGGCTGCGGGTTTGAGCACAAAGGGGTCGGCCACCATGCCCCGCAACCCCTTCAGGGCCACGGCATAGTCCTGAATTTCTCCGGTGCGCAGGTTAAAGGTGCAGTCCACGACCTTGCCAAGCACTTGGCCGCTTTCTGTCCAAACGGTGTGGCCGATGAGGGTTTGGAGTTGCCGCACCTGTTCTACGTCGGTTTCGGTGCCTTTGGCCTGTACCCAAACGGTTTTGGGCTGGGTGGTATTGAGGGTGTGGATTTGGGGCAGGTTAAAGGCGATGCGCTTGGGGCTGAGGGCGCTGGGCTTGCAGATAAAGCCTAGAACCCGGTGGGCTTGGGGATACATCCACACCACATCGACTCGCCCCAAATCTTCGGTACTGGCCCGATCGAGGACGAGGGCGTTGAGCAGTTGGTTATGTTGAAGGAAAGAGGGAGTTGCCATGGGCAAAGGGGGCAAGAATCCACAGCCGTACCTTAAGAGTGTATCCGAGTTGAGCCAGGGTCGGGGTACGGCTATTGCCCGCAGGGATGTGTTTTTTTCCGGTATTGGGGCGAGTCTGCGCTAAAGGGGGGTAGCGGCAGAGTCTAGAAGAGGGGGAGGATAAAGGAGAGACCAATGCCGCCGAAGGTGAGGATTTCCAGGCCCAGGAGCAGGGAATTGACGGGTTGGGGGGGAATTTTTTGGAGCCAGGTGGGGGGGCTGTCGTTGTCGTGGATGCTCAGTCGGAACATAGACAGGAGGAGGGGCGCACCGCCGACTTTGGCCCCCATGAGGACGTGGAAGGCAATACTGAGGAACAGGAGCAGCCACGTCACTAAATGGGCGATATACCAGGGTTGTTGTAGGTCTCCGGCGGGTAACCAGGCTTCTTTCATCATGCGACCGGTGATGACGGCGGCGGTGCCACTGAGGAGCAGGAGGGTGTTGGCGAGGCGGTGGAGGGCGATCGTGGCTTGGGGTTGGGTCCAATGTTGTAACTGCTGGAGGGATTGGGGTTGGAGAAGGCGGCGGTGACCGAGGCGCAAACTGTAGAGCGTAAAGCCGGGAAGCCAGAGCAAAAAGGCGAGACCCAGGGTGCCGTGGATGCCTTGGATGTCAAACAGTTCAGGCAGTCCAATTTCGCCGAAACGGTGGTCAAATTGGTCATAAACCCAGTAGCCCGTGATGAGGGCGGTGAGGGCAAACAGGGCAATGCCAGCGTGCAGAAGACGGAGCAGGGCGGGTTGGTAGGGAGCAGCGGGAGCCATAGTTAAGCAAGTTAGACGTTGAGCAAGGTTGAGCAAGGTTGAGCAAGTGAGACGTTAAGCAGTCGCCAGCAGTTGTCAGCAGTTGCAAGAGTCAGGCGTTCTTTTAGCTTAGGCTTTTAAGGGCGGCGATCGCCAAGTCGGGAATGGCTTCAATTTGGGAGCGGGTCACCATGAGGTTGGTAACGGCCCGCAGCCGATCGCCCCCTAGGGCATTGACCCAAATCCCTTGGGCGTGGAGGGCTTTGGCGACGGCTTGGGAGTCTCGGCCTGGGGTCTGGAAAATGACGATATTGGTTTCTACGGCGTTGGGATCGGCGGTTATGCCCTCAATACTGCCTAAAACCTGGGCAAGGCGCTTGGCATTGTTGTGGTCGTCTTGCAGGCGTTCGTAGTGGTAGTCGAGGGCATAGATGCAGGCAGCGGCGAGGAGTCCCGCCTGTCGCATTCCGCCGCCGTACTGTTTGCGGAACCGTCGCGCCCGCTGCATTTGGGCCGCTGTTCCCGCTAGGGCAGACCCGACGGGTGCCCCTAGTCCCTTGGAAAAACAGACGCTCACGGTGTCAAAGGGCGCACTGTAGGCTTGGGGCGAGAGGCCGGTGGCAATACAGGCATTCCAGAGCCGTGCCCCGTCTAGGTGCAGTTTGAGGCCGTTTTTGCGGCAGACTTGGGCGATCGCTTCAATTTCAGCTAAGGGATAAATCTTGCCCCCGCCGCGATTATGGGTATTTTCGAGGCAAACCAGCTTGGTAACGGGAAAGTGAACGTCTTCAGGCCGCAGGGCTGCTTCTAGGTCTGCTGCGGTAAAGAGACCATTTTGGCCCGAAATTAGTCTCGGCATTAGTCCCGCTAGGGCGGCGGGTGCTCCGGCTTCGTAGTAGTAGATATGGGCCTGGGACTCCAGCACGACTTCATCCCCTGGCTCGGTGTGGAGCCGGAGGCCGACTTGGTTGGTCATGGTGCCGGAGGGCATAAAAACGGCGGCTTCTTTGCCGAGGAGGGCGGCAACTTTGGCCTCTAGGGCGTTGATGCTGGGATCGTCGCCCATCACGTCATCGCCAACGGGGGCTTGGGCGATCGCCTGACGCATGAGGGGCGTAGGCTGGGTGACGGTATCACTGCGGAGGTCGAGGGGGAGAACTGGCATGGGGCAGGGGATAGGGTAAGGTTAAGAAAAAATTGGGGAACTGAGGGCTAAAATCGGCGGTTTCTGGAATGTTTTGCAGGGTTTTTGTGTGTGGGGTAGCGGCTAAAAACCTGGACTAGACGAGGGTATCCCAACTCTTTTGGAGAACGATCGTGTGAAGGAGGATAGTCTAGAGCGGCGTGTTCTAGAGCAGGTTAGTCTAGGGTAAAAAAAGCCTAGATCATAAATTGCCTAGAGAAGGATGATTTGGGGCAGAATCGACTAGTAGACCCAGGTATAGGTCGGACACCTATAAAGTGTGAGCGTCTTGCTCCCCTCCCTTAGTCTCGCTCACG
>JBMTWK010000437.1:0-3643 GCA_049452395.1 Prochlorothrix sp.
AGGGACGCGCCCGGTTGGAGTTCCCACGCAGAGCATGGGAACGAGGGACGCGCCCGGTTGGAGTTCCCACGCAGAGCATGGGAACGAGGGACGAGGGACTGGGAACGAGGGAAGTGACTAATGCCTATACCAATGCCTAGATTCCCTAAAACAGGGCGCTGGAATTCAGATAGGGATGCTCCAAATTCAGCGTAGGGCTAGGACGCACCACAATTTCCCCAGAGGGCCGATCGTTCTCCCAGGCATCGGTCCCGCCACTGGTGACGGGCGAACCGAGGTAACCCACCAAAATCCGCAGGAGATTCCAGGCTTCTGCCTCCGTCGGCAGTCGGTACTGGAGCTTGTACAGAATACGATCGGTCTCCGGCACCGGCTCCCAAATCTTTAGGGTATAGCCCGTTGTGGCACTGGCGATGTCGTAGTGCAAAGAGTAGTCAAGATTGTGCATGGATTGAAGTCCTGAGGACAGCTTAGGATATTGACAGTAATTGGCTTAATTCGTAAGGAAATGCCGTTTTATGCAAACCCTATGCACCTCACTCCAACTATCGACAAGGTGAAAACACTGCGCAGTGGAGGGATCGGGGGACAAAACACGACAGCGCGTGCATTGCTCTAAATCTGTTGTAGCGTGCGATCGCAGTCGATCGGCTCCAAGGCCAGTCTCGACAAGAATGCAGATCGATCCTTAGGCTTTTGTTTACAGAGCATAGAGCCGACATCAGGACGGTCCCCGAATCTTTGCGATCTCTTGAGATTTGCCCATCCCCCTAGCGGCTCAGCCATGCGATCGACTCCCGGATCCAGTCCTCCGCCTGGGCCGACTTCGACAGGGCCGTATTTTCCCCCACCGCCTGCAACGCCTGGATAATTTCCGTATCGCTGTAACCCAGGGCCAAAAGCGTTAGTTCAACATCTTCTTGGATCTCTGACTGGGGCAGAGCCGAGGGAGCCGTCGAAAGGCCCGTTTCCTTGCGCCACTGGTCAAGCTGGGTTTTGAGTTCCAGGACAATACGATCGGCAGTTTTCTTCCCAATACCGGGGGCACGGGTCAGGGCGCGGCTATTATTGGCCACGATCGCCTGAACCAAAGCCTCTAGCTCCAAGCTATCCAGCAATGCTAGCCCCATCTGGGCACCAATACCGCTCACACTGATCAGTTGCCGAAACAGATCCCGCTCCGCACTGCTACCAAAGCCGTAGAGGGTCCATTGGTCTTCCCGCACCTGAAGATGGGTAAAAACCTGGGTTATTTCGCCGGGAGGGGGCAGAGCTTGGCCGTAGCGGCTGGTAATAAAGATTTCATAGCCGATCGCGTTCACCTCCAGGATCACTTGGGTGCGGTTGCTGGTTTTGGTGCTGGTCTTGTGGAGTTGGACCACAGTGCCTTTGAGGTAGTGAAGCATGGGAGCATGGGGGGAGATTGGGGGAGGATGGGGAGAAACCAGGAAGCATTCAGCAAGCATTCAGAGGGTGAGGGCTTCTCAATCGGGATACACCTATAATTAAGGGCGCTTACGGGCCAGGGTGAGGCCATCGGAGATCGGCACCAAACTTAAATCAATCCGATCGTCATCGTACAGTTTGGTATTAAAATCGCGAATTGCCTGGAGAGTGAGGCGGGTATTTTTGGTATTCACCACCTGCCCTGCCCAGAGGACGTTATCGATCGCCACCAAGCCACCAGGCCGCAGCAGTTGCAAACACTGCTCATAGTAATTAATGTAGTTACCTTTGTCGGCATCAATAAAGGCAAAGTCAAAACTGTTGGTTTGGCCGCTGCTGATGAGGTTGTCGAGGGTTTCCGTGGCGGGGGCGATGTGGAGTTGGATGCGATCGGCCACGCCAGCAGCCTCCCAGTAGCGCTGGGCCACCTGGGTAATCTCAGGATCCAGATCGCAGGCGATAACTTGGCCGGTCGGGGGAAGGGCCAAGGCCACAACAAGGCTACTGTAGCCCGTAAAAACGCCAATATCGAGGGTCCGCTCTGCACCGATGAGTTGGACTAAAAACGCGAGAAATTGCCCCTGTTCTGGGGTAACCTGCATCCGACCAGCGGGATTTTGTTGCGTTTCCGCCCGCAGTTGGGCCAGGATTTCCGGTTCCCGGAGGGAGACCGAAAGCATGTAGTCATAGAGTCTGGGACTAAGGCCGATGGATTTGTGGTTAGCCATGGTTCTGGACAGGGGATGAGGGGCGCATTTGCGAAAGTGGGATGCTCCCTAGAATCTTCTGACAACAGATTGCTCTGGTAACAGCAAGATCCAGCGATTCTTCCTGAATCATCCTATATTGTGTTGGGCAAGTGGGTCTTTTTTGGGGGCAGGTCAGATGGTGAAATGGGGACTGGGGGGTTTGGGTTTGGTGGGGACGATCGCCCTAGGATGCAGTTTTGGGACAGGGGCGGTGGCCCAAACCGGAGCAGCTTCGGGGGCAGCCTACCGGCTGGAGGGCTTGGCCTTGCGGCAACAGGGGGACTTGGCGGGGGCGATCGGGCAGTTCCGGCGGGCCGTGGAGCAGGAGCCGCAGAACCTAGATGGACAGGTCTTGCTGGGCTGGACGTTGCATTTGGCGGGGGAGGGGACGGCAGCGGCCCAGGTGCTGGAGGGGGCATTGCACCAGGATCCCGTCCATGTACCGAGTTTGAATGCGCTGGGGATTGTCTATTTGGTGCAGGGGCGCTTGTGGCGATCGGTGGTGACCCATGGCCAGGGGGTTGTCTTGGATCCCGGCAATGAGGTGGCGTTTTATAATTTGAGTTTGGCTTTTGAGCGTTTGGGCTTGGGGGAGTGGGCGGTGGGGGCGGCGGAGGCGGCGATCGATCGCGAACCCTACAATCCCCATCCCTATGTGGCGTTGGCGTTGGCGCAGTGGGGGCGGGGCGATCGATCGGGGGCGCTAGCGGCCTATGGGGAGGCGTTGGGGTTGGATGGGCGCTATGGCGATCGGGGCTTTTTGGGCCATTTACGGGAGGCGGGTTTCAGTGCGGATCAGGTTCTGAAAACCGAGGAGATTTTGCGTAATTTTTAAGTGAAAATCAATCTTTAGGGGAAATCCCCCCGTGGTTGCCCCGGTTTTGGTCCCAAGAGGGGAGCCACAGGGGCGCGACCCCTACGAAAACCGCTACATTGTCGGTTGTTACGGCCAGACATGTACCAACTGCTCCAGAATTTCTGAAACTACGGCAGGTTGCCGAATCTGTTGAACGCCAGTGAGGGTTAGCACATCCACGGGGGTTTCTAGGCAGGTTTCTAGGTATTCGCAGAGTTCGACGAATTTAAGGCCGATCGGCTGCTCAAATTCCACGACGAGATCGATGTCACTGTTGGGGGTTTGGGTACCCTGGGCAATGGAGCCGAAGAGGGCAATGCGGCGCAGGTGGTATTGGGTTTGGAGGGTGTGGTGACAGGCTTGGAGGCGGGTGGTGATGGTGGTGGGGGTGAGGGGTTGCGGCTTAGGGTCGGTCATACACATTGCTAGTTTAGGGAAAATACCGATAAATCTCTTTGCGGTGCAGTACCCGGACAAACACGATTTCGAGGTTTCCAGAATCTGATTGATGCAACACCTCTAGTCCAATCCGATAATCTCCCACACGAATACGATAGTAAGTGTCGTATCCCTTAAGCTTCAGGAGATTAGG
>JBMTWK010000438.1:0-3610 GCA_049452395.1 Prochlorothrix sp.
CACGGGGGGTTTGCCCCTACCAGTTCGGTTAAATCGCTAAAGTGGGATGCTCCCTAACCTTGTGACTCTACAGCCGTCCTGTCGCCATGCAGTCGCGGAACTGTGCCACTCCCTTCCCTTCGGTTGACTGCCGAATTCCCTCGATCGGATCTTCCTCAAACACTGGGTTAAGCCAACAAATTGGCCCAAAGTGGGGATTTTTCCATGACTTGACTTTCCTAAACTGCGTTTAAACCATGATTAAAGCTGTTCTTCGCCGCCTCACGCCGTGGGCCATTGCCACCGCCACAACCCTAGGTGCAACCCTGGGGGGATTCAGTCCACTCCAGCCCGCCTCGGCCCTCGGTGAATTTGGCCAACAAGAACTGGACCAAAGCCGCACCGTAGTCGTTGCCCAGTCCGTTTCGGGAGGCCGCTTTTACCAATTGCTGATTCTGCGCCAAATTAGTAACCAGCGAGCTTGCTGGCAAGAATTACCGGGTCAGCCGACCCAAATTGACCCCTTGCTCTTGAATTTTGACTTTTCGGGCATTTGTGAGCGCAGTGTTGACAGTAACGGCTACTCTGTGCGGGTGGGCGGTCAAGATCTCAACTGGCAGTATCGGCTTCAGGTGACGCGCCAGGGCAATCAGCTTCTACTCCAGGCGGTTTCCGTGGCCGATCGTAAAGCCCGACCCCTGATTGTGGGCCGCAGTAATGGTTTAGTCGATGGTTTTATGAAGATTACGCTGGATCCGGGCTGGAGGCTCACCCAACGGACTTATAACGGCCAAAGCCTGGGTCATCTGTACCTCACCAATGATCAGTCTCTGGCGGCCCTGTCTGGAGGTGCCACGCCCCCCGTTGCCCAGACCCCCGTCGCCCAGCCTCCGATCGCCCAACCGCCCACCAACCTGCCCCCCGTTGTCGTCCCCCCCACTCCCCCTGTGTTTACGCCGCCGACCTCTGGTTCGGGCAATACGGGAACCTTTTACCGCGTAATTGTGCCTAATACCAGTGCTGATGTTCAAAATCACGTGCAGGCAGTGGCTCCGGGGGCATTTCGGACGACGGTTAATGGTCAGTCGGTGATGCAGGCGGGACTGTTTGGGGAACAGGCGCGGGCGCTGGAGCTTCAGCGGAACTTGATGGCGGCCCGACTTCCGGCCCAAATTCTCCAAGGGACTGGCCCCATTCCCCAGTCAACCCAACCGACGCAGCCCACAACGCCCGTCCCGCCCACCCAAGTGCCCGTGGGCAGAATCCGCATTATTCTCGATCCGGGCCATGGCGGCAATGATCCCGGTGCAGTGGGGATTGGGGGAATCCAAGAGAAAGAGATTAACCTCGATATTGCCCGTCGGGTTCAGCAAATCTTATCGGCTCAGGGTATAGCGGCGGTTCTGACCCGCAATGGGGATCAGGAGATTGATTTACAGCCCCGCGTTGACCAGGCAGAGCAACTGGATGCCCATCTGTTTGTCAGTATCCATGCCAATGCCATTTCCCTCGATCGCCCGGATATTAACGGCCTGGAAACCTACTATTACGACTCCGGCTATGGACTGGCCCAGGCAATTCATGCCAATCTGCTGCGATCGACCAATATCCGCGATCGGGGGGTGCGGCAGGCTCGTTTCTATGTGCTGCGCAATACCTCGATGCCCTCGGTGCTGGTGGAAACAGGCTTTGTGACGGGTTCTGAGGATGCGGCCCGCTTCCGGAGCGACAGTGCCCGCACCCAAATCGCCCAAGGCATTGCCCAGGGGATTCTTACCTACGCCCGTCAAGCGGCCCTAGCGCCCTAGTGCCTTAGTGCCTTAGTGCCTTAGTGCCTTAGTGCTTTCGTCAATTCCGGGGCCGATCGGGAGAGTCTTGAGCAAAGCCTTGAGCCAACCATCGGCCCTTGGTTTTGAGTTCCCATCCTAGGGTTTTTGGGGCGAGTTTTTGCCAAAAAGGCTGCGGTATTGCAGGGATTGGCTTAAACCCGCCCTTTTGGCTATTTTTCTAAGCTTCGGTTTAATTCTCAGTCGTTGTAGGGCTGGGCGCGGGGGCAGTGAAGGTAGGGGTAGCTGGGTTGGCGGATTGGGCGGATTGGGCCGTAGATTGGGCAGATTGGGCCGTAGTGGCGGGGATGGTTTGGAGGACTTCCTTGATGCCCGCCAACAACACTTCCTGCTCTGCCCGGAAAAAGTTTAAATCGCCGTTCTGGTTCAAAATGGCAAAGCAAGCGCTGGTGCTGCTGCTGAGGGAGTCCGCTGGCATTTCTCCCTGGGGCACCAAACCGCCGAGGGTGCTGACATTCCAGAGGGTGCCAGTTTTGGCGATCGTGCCCGTGGGCAAAGTCCGATAGTCCAAGGTGCCCGCATCCTGGGCCGCAATGGGCATCACATCCGGTAGGCCAAAGCCCTGGGGTTCCAGATGTTCGGCGATCACGTTGAGAATCCGACAGACTCCCCGTGCTGAGATTTGGTTTTCGGGACCGAGACCGGAGCCGTTGATAAAGTTAATTTCATCGGGGGGAATATCCGTCAAAGCTTGCACTTCCGTGGTGAGCTTGGCCCCGCCCCCCAGGATATCCGCCAGCAAATCCGCCATGATGTTGTTGCTGAACTTATTCATTTCCTTGAGCAAGTCCACCAGGGGCAGGGAGGGTTGGGCCACCAGGATAGTGAGGCTGTCCCGATTGGGCACCGGTCGCACCACCACTTCTCCTTGGAGTTTCACTTCGGGCGCGGGTGTGCCCTCCGGCATATAGGAGTACTGCTGGGCGGCTTCTTCATTCCACAGGCTAGAGTTGATGGCTTGGCGCAACAATTCCCCGGCCCAGCCCCGATCGCGATCGAAGTTCATAACAAACACCCGATCGGCATCGACGACCAAATTGCCCTGAATTTCCCGAATCCCCAACTCATTCAGCCGATTCCCCAGGGCGATCGCCGACTCCCATACATAGAACGGATCGCCCCCGCCCCAGACCACCAAATCCCCTTGCAGCACCCCATTCACCACCGGCCCCGTCGCGGCAATGCGGGTATAGAACCGATAATCCGCCGACCAGCGATCGAGGGCCAACAGCGTTGTTGCCATTTTCGTCAAAGAAGCCACGGGCAAGGCCACATCCGCCTGGTAACCCCCCGACTTCCCCTCACTGGACTCCACCCAAACCCCCTGTTGGCTGAGATCAACCCCCTGCCCCGCTAGATCATCCACATAGCGGTCCACAGCCGCTTGGAGTTGGGGATCAACGGGGAGAACCGGGAGCGTGGGGGTGGGGGTTGGGGTGGGAGTGGGGGACGCGATGGCAACGGGGGCCGGGGTTGGTTTGGCCGCAGCGGCTTGGGCGCTGGTGCTGGAGGGGTTGAAGGTTGCGGCTGAGGGATGGAGAGCACTGGGGTTCGCGCGTTGGGTTTGAACAGAGTGCTGCCACAGTAGGGTTGCAGCCAAGAGGCTACCGAGAGCAATGCCACTGTAGTAGAGCTGTTTCATCATGATTGGGGGGGGTAAGATGCGGATTGTGAGACCCTCAGCAGGCGTGCCGGGAGTGGTGAGGGAAGCTAGGGACGCAGGGGGGATGATGGCATGATCGATCGAGGGTTTGCGGGCACTGCCTGTAGCCCTTGCTAGCAGG
>JBMTWK010000439.1:0-3607 GCA_049452395.1 Prochlorothrix sp.
GCTTTAACCCCGCCCCAACCCCCGACAGCCCCGCCACCGTAACCCTTCGGATCCGCGACAATGGACCGGGCATGGCCCCAGAAACCCTCGCCCACCTCTTCGATCCCTTCTTCACCACCAAACCCATTGGCCAAGGCACCGGCATGGGCCTCTCCATCAGTTACCAAATCGTCGTCGGTCGGCATCGCGGCAAGCTTTGGGTTGAGTCTGCCCCCCAACAAGGCGCTGAATTTATCCTAGAACTTCCCCTCAGCCAGACCCCCAGCCCACCCCCCAGCCCGACCCTCAGTCCAACCCCACCGTAACCCCCCCACGCAACCCCCCAACCTTCCGCGCTGCGGCGATCGCACCCAAGAGCCTCCCGCCACCTGAACACCCCCCAACCCCCAACCCCCCAGACGCTACGCTAGCCCTCAAATCTCTAGTTTTTCCCTGATCCCCCTTGCCAAGGAGAGCAGTCAAGCCGACACTGGAATGAGGAGATAGTCTCGATCGAGCGCACCCTCACAAACCAGAATCAGGGCCATGGGCCAAACGGAAGCTGGGGAAACCGAGCCTTTTGCGCTTCCCAAGCTGTCTGCTTCTCCAGAGGCCCAATCCTGGCAACTTGAGGCTTGTCTAGGGAGGATTTGTCTTGCCAAGCAGTCATCTTGCCAAGCAGAGGCATTCCACCTGGGGCAACCCCCTCACCCATGCTGGCGAACCCAAGACTTATAGGGTTCCTACACACTTTAGGGTTGCTACAAGACGCATCATAACAAAGGCTGTTGGGAGGTCTACGGTGAAGAAAGTACTCGGTATCATTTTAGGTGGTGGTGCAGGCACACGACTTTATCCGCTTACAAAACTACGGGCTAAGCCTGCGGTTCCCTTAGCGGGACAGTATCGCCTTATCGATATTCCAGTTAGTAATTGTATTAACTCGGAAATCTATAAAATCTACGTTTTAACTCAATTTAATTCTACGTCCCTCAACCGTCACATTGCCCAAGCCTACAACCTAGGCGGACTACGCGGCGGTTTTGTGGAAGTCCTTGCAGCACAGCAAACCCCAGAGAACCCCGGTTGGTTCCAGGGGACGGCAGACGCAGTGCGGCAATATCTATGGCTGTTCAAAGATTGGGATGTGGATGAGTATGTGATTCTGTCTGGGGATCACCTCTACCGCATGGACTACCGCCAGTTTGTGCAACGGCACCGGGAAACGGGGGCTGATGTTACCCTGTCTGTGATTCCGATCGACGCAGAACGGGCCTCAGACTTCGGTTTGATGAAAATCGACAACAATGGCCGGGTCAGTGCCTTTAGCGAAAAGCCCAAGGGCGATGACCTCAAAGCCATGCAGGTGGACACCACAGTGCTGGGTCTTGATGCAGAATCAGCCCGGAAAAAGCCCTACATTGCCTCCATGGGCATCTACGTCTTCAAAAAAGAGGTGCTCCAGACCCTGCTGTCCCAAAAGTTCCCCGAACAGACGGACTTCGGCAAGGAAATCATTCCGGGGGCGGCCAACCTCGGCTTTAATATCCAAGCCTTCCTCTTTGATGGCTACTGGGAAGATATCGGGACCATGAAGTCGTTCTACGACGCAAATTTGGCCCTCACCCAGCAGCCCTACCCGCCCTTTAGCTTCTACGACGAAGCAGCCCCCATTTACACCCGCTCCCGTTATCTACCGCCCAGTAAGCTGCTGGATGTCCAAATTACGGAATCGATCATCGGCGAAGGCTGCATTCTCAAGGCGTGCCGGGTTCACCATTCGGTCCTCGGCATTCGGACTCGCATTGAAGCCGGAACCGTGATAGAAGACTCCCTACTGATGGGAGCGGACTATTACCAGCATTACAACGAGCGCCAGATTATGACCCAGAACGGGGAGATTCCAACGGGGATTGGCTCCAACTGCATCATTCGTAAGGCGATCGTGGACAAAAATGCCCGCATTGGCAAAAATGTCCAAATTGTCAACAAGGAAAACGTCGAGGAGTCCAACAAGGAAGACCTTGGCTTCTATATTCGGAGCGGCATCGTGACCATCCTCAAGGGAGCCACGATCGCCGACGGCACAGTCATCTAAGCCCTCCTGTCAACTTTCTTTCTTCAAGTGCGGTGTCAAAGCCGCTCTTTTTTTTGGGGTGCCTCCCACGGTTGCGGGGAATGAATTTCCCGATCGAGTTCCCCATAATGGAAGCAGGAGCCCCCAGCCCCTTAGCCCCTCCGGTTGTCGCAGGCAGAACCCATCGCACACTGTATCTATGAAAATTTCCCCCGCAGCCCTCTACACGGGCTACCGCGCCCTTGTCCGCAACCCCCAAACCCGCTGGCTCGTCATTGCCGGAACCCTCCTGTACCTCTTTAGCCCCCTGGACCTCTCCCCGGATATTTTGCCCTTGGCGGGGCAGTTGGACGATGTGGTGCTGGTGACCTTGCTGCTCACCGAGTTATTTCAGGTCTCCCGCCTAGAGGAGCAGTTAAATCAGGATCCCCCCCAGGGAGCCGCCCCTGGGCCAAGTCCCGCCGCCAAAGCGGGGTTTTCCTGGCGATCGCCCTTCCGCACGCCCCCAGCCGAGACCCCAGCGGAAAAAACCGTGGATGTCGATGCGGTTGCCGTTGAAGAGTAAGGTGAGCGCAATCCGATGACCGCCCTGATTAACACGATTCAACAGTGGCAGTGGCAAGGCCAATCCATCGCCTACGAACAAGCCGGTGAAGCCGGACCCGCCCTAGTCCTGATCCATGGCTTTGGAGCCTCTAGCTTCCATTGGCGCAAAAACCTGGCCGTTCTGGGGCAAACCCATCGGGTCTATGCGGTGGACTTGCTCGGTTTTGGCCGATCAGCCAAGCCCACCCCCAACCAACCCCTCAGCTACACCTTTGAAACCTGGGGCCAGCAAATCCTGGACTTTTGCCGCGATATCGTGCAAGGGCCAGCCTTTTTGGTCGGCAACTCCATCGGCTGCATCGTCGCGCTCCAAGCCGCCGTGACCCAACCCAAAACCATCCAAGGGCTGGTGTTGCTGAACTGCTCCCTGCGGCTGCTCCACGATCGCAAGCGCCAAGCCCTCCCCTGGTACCGCAGCGTCGGCACGCCGATCATCCAAAGCCTTTTGGGGATCAAGCCGATCGGTCAATCCTTTTTTCAATCCCTCGCCAAGGCCAAGGTGGTCGATCGCGTCCTGCGCCAAGCCTATGGCCGCAAAGCCGAAGTCACCCCAGAGTTAGTCGAAGCCCTGGTGGAACCCTCGCGGGATCCCGGAGCCGTGGAGGTCTTTCTCGCCTTTGTGCGCTACTCCCAGGGGCCATTACCCGAAGATTTGCTCCCCCAAGTCTCCTGTCCCGTCTTGGTGCTGTGGGGCGCAGAGGATCCCTGGGAGCCGATCGATCTCGGTCGTGCCCTCGCCGCTGTGCCCCAAGTCGAGCACTTTATCCCCCTGCCGGGGGTGGGCCACTGTCCCCAGGACGAAGCCCCAGAACTGGTCAATCCCCTGGTGCGAGATTGGACGCTAAAAAAGGCCCGATCGCGCTCTCCCTTTTGGGAGTTAGCACCTCGAACCTAAGCAAAGCTTGGCCAGTGCCCCCCCCCCGCCCCCCCCCCCCCCCCCCCCCC
>JBMTWK010000440.1:0-3599 GCA_049452395.1 Prochlorothrix sp.
GGATGAGGCGTTCCGCAAGCTTTTGTCCTAACCAACCCGTCACTTGCTATAGCGCGGCAGCGGCAGCAGATGTTGGAGCTGTTGGAGTTGGAGTTGGAGCCTAAGTTTGGGGAGCAAGGATTGGGGTTGTTGCCTTACTTAGGGGAGTTGACAGGGGTGACGGATGGCTATGAGTGGCTGAAGGTGCTGAAGCGAGAGACCGAGTGGGAGGCGGTGCGATCGTGGTGGTTCGATCGCCGATCGGCCCTGGTGGCAGAAGAGCGAGGCACCCAGTGGTTAGGGGTGGCCCTGCGGTTGTGCTTTCCCAGCGCTGAAGGGGCGGCGATCGATCGGGCCAAAGCCAGACTGCTAGCCCCTAGCCCGGTGAATTGGGAAGGGGTGGCGGAGCAGTTACGATCGGCGGACTCGATCGAGAACTGCTCCCCCCAGCCCCAAACGCCAGACTCCAACTAACGGGGACTTCCTAGCGCAAACCGATCCAGGTAAAGAAATCTTCGCGGGTGATCAGTTCCATAATCACCAGCACAATCAAGCCCACCATCGCAAACCGGCCATTGAGGCGCTCTGCATAGGGACTCCAGCCAAAGGCCGGGGTTAAATCACTGCTGGGAATCGTAATTTCGGTGCCAGGAGCCACCTTCACGGCCTCGATCATTTGGGAGAAATAGAACCGGGTGCTGGTCATGGCTTGGCGCTGGACCATCCAGCCCTCCTTGGCCAGGATTTTGAAGATTTCCTGTTCTTTATGCTGGTAGGCGCGAGTGGTCTTACTGGGGCCGGGGAAAAACTCGCCAATTTTCTTGAGGAGGACCAAACCCAGGGTTTTGGGCGCAAAACTCAGGATAATGCGAGAGTCTGCGAGGCTGAGCAGGTGTTTAATCATCTCAGCGGCTTTATCCGTTGGGTAGTGGATCAGCACATCCAAGCAAACCACGGTGTGGTAGTTGCCGCTAATGGCCTCTAAGTCCTGGACGGAAAACGCGGGATTTTCGCCCTGCTTTAAGGTTGCCTTAGCCCGTTCCTGGGCTTCTTCCACCATTTTCTGGGAAATATCGCTGGCTGTAACCACTGCGCCCGACTCGGCTAGGGGAATGCTCAAGCTGCCTACGCCGCAGCCCGCATCACAGACCGTTAGCCCCTTGAGGTTATTGTCGGCCTTGAACCAGTCCAGCAGCGTGTCTACGGTTTGTTGGTGTCCCCGGCGAATGTCCAACTGCACAGCGTTGACCTCGCCATCGCCGTAGATCCGCCGCCAGCGATCGAAGCCGGTGGAGTTGAAATAGTCCCGCACGATCGTTTTATCGTCGCCGGAAGCCGTGCCGGAAGCCGTGGGTTTAGGATTTTCTTTATCGGTGCTTGTGGTCATGGTGCCGTTGCGCGTTTTTAGGTGTCTTTATATCGTGATTCTCAACCGCAGGGGAATCCCCAGCCTTTGATTGTACTGGCTTCAGGGCGATCGCAGGATGATTCCAGGGCTTGGGGGGGTTGGCTTTACGGGGTTGATCCCGGTGCGATATGCTAGGAAGGTTGCTTAGTCTTTGGGCGTTGTTGGGGGCTGAAATCCTGACCCAAGGCGGATTTCCCCGCAGCGGCAGAGGCTAGCGGTTGGGCGAATCGATCGCATCACCCAACGCAACCCCATCTTGACCTATCATTTTGACGTAAGTAGCCCCGGACTTGCCCAGGTTTTTTTTTGAAGAGGATCTTGCCATGGCTCATACGATCGTAACCAACACCTGTGAAGGCGTAGCGGACTGTGTAGACGCTTGCCCGGTGGCCTGCATCCACGAAGGGCCAGGGAGAAATAGTAAGGGAACCGATTGGTATTGGATTGATTTCGGAACCTGTATTGATTGCGGGATCTGTTTGCAGGTTTGCCCAGTGGCGGGGGCGATCGTGGCGGAAGAGCGCCCAGATCTGCAAAAAACACCGCAATAACGTCTTTACCGTCACATCTTTTACTCCTTTAGCCCCGATCGCCCAACACCATGCTCAGAGCCGGAATTGTCGGACTGCCCAACGTCGGTAAGTCCACCCTCTTTAACGCCCTCGTGGCCAATGCCCAAGCCCAAGCGGCTAACTTTCCCTTTTGCACGATCGAACCCAATACCGGCATTGTTGCAGTCCCGGATCCTCGCCTTCAGGTGCTGGCAACTCTCTCCAAATCTGAGCAAACGGTGCCGACTCGCATTGAATTTGTGGATATTGCCGGTTTGGTCAAGGGCGCAAGCCAAGGGGAGGGGCTAGGGAACCAGTTTCTTTCCCATATTCGCCAAGTTGACGCGATCGCCCAAGTGGTGCGCTGCTTTGAAAACGACGACATTATTCACGTCGCGGGATCGATCGATCCCCTGCGGGATATTGAAATTATTAACCTGGAGCTAATTCTGGCGGATTTGAGCCAAATTGAGCGGCGGATCGATCGCATTCGCAAGCAGGCCCGCACCAGCAAGGATGCCCAAGCGGAGATGACGCTACTGGAGCGGGTGGTAGCCCATCTCAATGAGGGCCAGTCCGTGCGGCAATTGGCGTTTACGGACGAGGAAGTGGCTCTGATTAAGCCCCTGGACCTTTTGACCCAAAAACCGCTGATTTATGTGGCCAATGTCAACGAAGATGAGCTAGCAACGGGGAATGCGCTGGTGGAGAAGGTGCGGGGCATTGCCCAGGAGGAAAATGCCCAGGTGGTGATTGTTTCGGCCCAAGTGGAGGCGGAACTGGTGGAACTGCCGGAGGAAGAGCGATCGGACTTTTTGGAGTCCCTAGGGGTGACGGAGGGCGGCTTGCAGTCTTTGATTCGGGCCACCTACGACCTGTTGGGCCTGCGCACCTATTTCACCACTGGCCCCAAGGAGACCCGCGCCTGGACCATTACCCAGGGCATGACTGCGCCCCAGGCTGCGGGGGTGATCCATTCAGATTTTGAGCGGGGCTTTATCCGGGCGGAAACGGTGGCCTATGGGGATTTGGTGACGACGGGCAGCATGAACGGGGCCAAGGAAAAGGGCTTGCTGCGCAGTGAGGGGAAGGAGTATGTGGTCCAGGAGGGGGATGTGATGTTGTTCCGGTTTAATGTCTAAGCTGCATCCCAGGCTCCCTCGGTGGGAGAAACCGAAGGATTGGGGGTGAGGGGCAGAACTAGGGAAGGACGGGCCACGATCGTCCCCTATGCTCAGGCAGACGAGGCTTGGGCGAAATAGCGCTCGGTCGGGATCCCCGTCATAATGGCATTGAGCTTTTTGTTGTGCTTCTTGTTGCAGCTCAAGTGTGCTGGGTTGGCCGATTCATGTAGGGTCTGATCCGAACCCAGCCTGTTGCCCCCAATTCCCCCGACCCCATGTCAAACCCTCCCGCCAACGATTCCCCCTCAAACTCCCCCCCTTCGGACTCCCCCCTTCCCAGCGCTTCCGCCCCGGACTTTCCCCCCTTGGATTCTTCTATCTCGCACTCTTCCGCCTCGGACTCTTCCGCCTCGCACTCCCCTGCCCCCACTGCCTCAGCCCCCAACGCTTCCGCCTCGCACTCCCCTGCCCCCACTGCCTCAGCCCCAGACTCCCCCGCTCCGGACTCCCTTGCTCTGGACCCCCCCACCCCGGAAC
>JBMTWK010000441.1:0-3598 GCA_049452395.1 Prochlorothrix sp.
GAATAAAAGAGGGCGGGTTTTTGGAGTTTATCGGTGGATGGCGTAGTTTTTTGGGGTAAACCCGCCCCTACGGTTGATTATGGGGATTTCTCCTCTCGTTCCTACGCTCTGCGTGGGAATGCCTCCCCGGACGCTCTGCGTCCAGTCCTAGATCAACCCTCATTCAGGACGCGGTCGCGTCTGCTCAAGAGTTCCCACGCCGGAGCATGGGAACCAGGGAGTAAGCCATTGCAGTTTTGCCCTGTTTTGTTAAAACTCCGCGATCGATCGCTGGGCATAGACCTCTTGGAGACAGGCTTCAAAATCATCCCCCTGCCAAGTTCCCGCAAAACGCAACAAATCCGCCCCTGTCGAAACCTCCGGCACGGGTAGATTATTGGGTAGGGGTCGGGTCTTCCGACCCTCCTTAGGGATTTCTCTGCGTCGCACAGCACCCCACAATCTGCTTAACATTGCTTTACTTTCCCCCAATCCTTTGTCCAGTCCTGTCGCTTTAGCCTATAAGAGTAAAAGAGCCAGAGTATATAGTGCTAGATAGGGATGGGGACCATGACCCCTTGTCTGGTCGTCCTCTTGCCCCGCTGCCCACCGCCGAATTTGCTGAAGACCTATGCCAACCCTCGTCATCGTTGAGTCTCCTACTAAAGCGCGGACCATCCGCAACTATCTCCCCAAAGGGTACCGGGTCGAGGCTTCCATGGGTCATGTGCGGGACTTGCCCCAATCTGCCAGTGATATTCCCGCCGCTATTAAAAAGGAGAAATGGGCCTCCCTAGGGGTGAACGTAGAGGCGAACTTTCAGCCCTGCTACATCATCCCCAAGGACAAAAGGAAGGTCGTCAAAGACCTCAAAGAAGCCCTGAAAGAGGCCGACGAGCTAATCCTAGCCACGGACGAAGACCGCGAGGGGGAAAGCATTAGCTGGCACCTCCAAGACCTGCTCAAGCCCAAAGTGCCCATCAAGCGCATGGTCTTCCATGAAATCACCCAGGAAGCCATCCAAGCCGCGATCGCCAACTGCCGCACCGTAGACGATCGCCTCGTCCACGCCCAAGAAACCCGCCGCATCCTCGATCGCCTGGTGGGCTACACCCTTTCGCCCCTCCTCTGGAAAAAAATTGCCGGGGGACTGTCCGCCGGTCGGGTCCAATCCGTTGCCGTGCGCCTGTTAGTGCAGCGGGAGCGGGCGCGGCGGGCCTTCCGCAAGGGCAGCTATTGGGACTTGAAGGCGCTATTAGCCATGGATCCGGCCCAGGTCAAGGCAACCAGCTTTGAAGCCAAGTTAGTGAGCTTGGGCGATCGCAAGGTGGCCCAGGGGAGCGACTTTGATGAAGCCACCGGGCAAATTGCCGCCGGTCGCAATGTGATTTTGCTCAACCAGGAAGAAGCCGAGACCCTGCGCGATCGGCTGCGGCACCAAACCTGGACGATCGCCAGCCTCGACGAGCGGCCCAACACCCGCAAACCCGCCCCCCCCTTCACCACCTCCACCCTGCAGCAGGAAGCCAACCGCAAACTGGGCCTCTCCGCCCGCCGCACCATGCAGGTAGCCCAAAGCCTCTATGAGCGCGGCTACATCACCTATATGCGGACCGATTCCGTCCATCTTTCGGATCAGGCCATCACCGCCGCCCGTGCCTGCGTCGAGCAGAAATACGGCCCCGAATACCTCAGCCCCAAACCCCGCCAATACACCACCAAAAGCAAAAACGCCCAGGAAGCCCACGAAGCCATCCGCCCCGCCGGAAGCCAGTTCCGCACCCCCCAGGAAACGGGCCTCAGTGATCAGGAGTTTCGCCTCTATGACTTGATCTGGAAGCGGACCGTGGCTTGCCAGATGGCCGATGCTCGCCAAACCCTGATTACGGTGCAAATTCGCGTGGATGAGGCAACATTCCGCGCCAGCGGCAAGCGCATCGACTTCCCCGGCTTTTTCCGCGCCTATGTGGAAGGATCCGATGACCCCGATGCAGCCTTGGAAAATCAGGAGGTGTTGTTGCCTGCGATGGCGATCGGCGATCGGCCCAGTTGTCAGGACTTAACGGCGATCGGCCACGAAACCCAGCCCCCCGCTCGCTTTACGGAAGCTTCCCTGGTTAAAGCCCTGGAAAGCGAAGGCATTGGCCGCCCCAGCACCTACGCCAGCATTATTGGCACCATCCTCGATCGCGACTATGCCCACCTCCAGGGCAACGCCCTCGCCCCCACCTTCACCGCCTTCGCCGTCACCGAATTCCTAGAAAAACACTTCCCCGATCTCGTCGATACCCGCTTCACCGCCCGCATGGAGCAAACCCTCGACGACATTTCCATGGGCGAAACCGAATGGTTGCCCTACCTCCAAAGCTTCTACAACGGCGACCAAGGCTTGGCCAACCAAGTCAAAACCCGCGAGGACCAAATCGACCCCACCGAAGCCCGCACCATCACCCTGGATGATCTTGCCGCCAAGATTCGTATTGGCCGCTATGGCGCTTATTTAGAGGCAGAAGCCGAAGAAGGGTCCGTTCGGGCCTCCATCCCCAAGGATGTCACCCCAGCAGACCTCGATGATGATCAGGTCAGCCTTTTACTGCGCCAGAAGACCGAAGGGCCGGATCAGTTGGGCATCCATCCGGAAACGGGCCAACCCATCTATCGCCTGATGGGACCCTATGGACCCTATGTCCAGTTGGGCGATGAGAGCGAGGAAGAAGACAGCAGCGAGAGCAATGGCAAGAAACAGGCCAAGGCAAAGCCCAAACGGGCCTCTTTGCCCAAGGGAGTCACCCTAGACAACGTGACCATCGAGCAAGCGGTGGGTCTGCTGGCCCTGCCGCGCCTGCTGGGGAATCACCCGGAAACTGGCGGCAAGGTGGAGGCCGGTTTGGGCCGCTTTGGCCCCTATGTCGTCCACAGCCACGGTAAAGACAAGGATTTCCGCTCCTTAAAGGCCAGCGATGATGTTCTGACGGTGGATCTCCCCCGTGCCCTAGAACTGCTGTCCCAACCCAAGCGGGGCAAGGGCAGCAATAAGTCGGCTAAAACTCCCCTCCGGGAAATGGGTCCGCACCCCGTGGATCAGGAACCCGTGAGCATTTACGACGGCCCCTATGGTCCCTATGTCAAGCACGGTAAGGTCAATGCATCACTGCCGGAGGGCGTGGAACCGGCGGATTTGACCATGGAGCAGGCGATCGTGGCACTGGCGGCTAAGGCGGGGTCGAAAGGGGCCGCTAAAGGAGCCGCTAAGGGGAGCGCTAAGGCCCAAAGCAAAACCCAAACCAAGAAAACTGCGGCGAAGTCGAGCGCCAAGGGCAGCACTAAGGCCAGCACGAAATCTAGCGCTAAGGCCAGCACGAAATCTAGCGCTAAGGCCAGCAAATCCAGCAAATCCAGCAAATCCAGCAAGTCTAATGGTGCTGCTGCAACCGTGCCCCTGCCCCCACCGTCCCTCGACCCCTAGCCCCTCGATCCTGCCTTCGCTAACCCACCCTGGTAACCTCCTAGATACCCTTAGAATGATGTGGCGGTAGGATAAGCCCCACGGTAAAAACAAAAGTATCCACTTAGAATGATGTGGCGGTAGGATAAGCCCCACGGTAAAAACAAAAGTATC
>JBMTWK010000442.1:0-3595 GCA_049452395.1 Prochlorothrix sp.
CGGGCTTTTTCCGCCAGGAAGCGTCGCAAAATGCCGAGATGCTCTCCGTTCTCGCTTTCGGTGATGTCATGATCGATCTGGGGGATTAAGGCGAGGGCTTTGGGTTCGGGCGCGGCGGCATAGAGGCTTTCGCTCATGGTGTGGGGCACGGTGCGATCGGCGGTGCCATGGACAAAGAGGACCGGAACCCGCAGATGGGGCACCTTGGCGAGGTTATCGAACCGTTGCCACAGAACCAGCGACAGGGGCAGGTAGTTAAATTTTTTGGTGAAGTGGGCCATGGCCAAGATGGAGGTGAAGGATCCCTCCACGACGAGACCGGCAAAGGGCAAGGCCGATCGCACCACGGTTTCCAGGGCGATCGCCCCGCCTAGGGAGTGGCCATAGACCAGAATCTGGCCAGGGTCAATCTGGCACTGTTGGGTGAGGTAATCGACGGCGGCCCGTGCATCGGCATAGACCCGATCTTCCCTGGGAAAGGGGGGGCTGCTGTGGCCATAGCCGCGATAGTCCAGCAGCAGGACATCTAGGCCCAGTTGGTGAAAGCCGTCTACACGGTGCAGATGATCGGCGACGGTGCCCGTGTTGCCATGGAAAAAGAGGACGATCGGCCTGGAGCGGGGCGATCGGGGGGGCTGGGGTTGGGGGGCGGGGGAGAGAGAGGTTGGGCAAACCCGCGATCGCTGACAAGCAGTTGTTGCGGCAGCAGTTTGGGCCAGGGTCTCAGCCGGGGCAGCGTTCTGAGCAACAGTCTCAGTAAGGGTCTGATCAGCATTCTGAGCAACAGCCTCAGCAGTGGTTTGATCAGCGGCCTGAGTAACAGTTTTAGTCAGAGCTTCAGCAGCAGCCTCAACCAGCGAAGCCGATCGCCCTTGGACGGGAATCCACCAGCCATGGAGGCGGGGGGTGGTCGCAAGGCTGAGATCGGCGGTGGCGGGGACGGGAATTTTAACGGTTTCAAAGTGATAGCCCCGATCGCGAGGCGTTTGTTTCCATTCCCGTTCCGGAAAGAAAATATGACGGCCTTGGGTCAAGCCAATGAATAGCGCCAGGGCAACATAGAGGACCACGCCGATCGCCGCCATCCCTAGCCCAACCCGCAGCACAACGCCCCCCAGGGGCAGATCTTCCCCCCCCCGGCCCGCGATCGCCCACCACCACGGCGCGATCGCCCAACACCAGCCCCAAGGCAGTCCAGCATTGCTGGATTTCGGGAGAAATCGCACAGTTAGGCTAGGTCGGCGGCAAATCATGGGCATGGAATTTAAGCGTGGGCTAAAGACAGGATCAGGGGCATTCACCTGGGTGAAATAGGGTCCGGTGAAAGAAAATCCGGTGAGATCGTAGAGTGGTAGAACCGATCGCTGGTTTTGGCCATGGTTGAACTGTCCCCTAGCCTACAACATCACCTTAAGACCCCCTTGGCTGTGGGTAACTTGAGGCTACCCAGTCGGGTGTTTCAGTCTCCCTTGGCGGGGGTGACCGATCGGGTTTTTCGGCATTTAGTGCGGCGCTATGCCCCCAATTCCATGGTCTTCACCGAAATGGTCCAGGCGGCGGGCCTCCACCACAGCCAACGGAATGCCACTTTGATTATGGACATTACACCGGAGGAAGCGCCGATCGGGGTCCAGTTGTTTGACTGTCGCCCGGATTTTATGGCTACGGCGGCCCAGGCTGCTGTTGAAGCCGGAGCCTGGATGATAGACCTTAATATGGGCTGTCCAGTCAATAAAGTCACCCGCAAAGGGGGCGGATCGTCGCTTCTGCGGCAACCGGAGGTGGCTGAGGCGATCGTCGATCGGGTAGTCCAAGCCGTTTCCGTGCCCGTCAGCGTTAAAACCCGCATTGGCTGGTCTGAGGAGGAGATTACCATTCTGGACTTTGCCCGCCGCATGGAAGCCGCCGGAGCGCAACTGCTAACGATCCATGGGCGCACCCGCAGCCAAGGCTACAACGGCCCTGCGCAGTGGGCCTGGATCCGCCGCGTTAAGGAAACCGTTGCGATTCCCGTCATTGCCAACGGTGATATTACCTCCCTGGATGCGGCCCTTCAGTGTTTAGGGGAAACGAGGGCTGATGGGGTCATGTGCGCTAGGGGCACCCTGGGGTATCCCTTTTTGGTGGGGGAAATTGAGCAGTTTTTACAAACGGGGGTGCGCCCCAGCCCGCCCAGTTGGACCGATCGCCTCCGCTGTGCCCAGGACCACCTCCAAGCCCTCGTCGCCTATAAAGGACAACGGGGTCTGTACCAGTCTCGTAAACATTTGACTTGGTACGTGAAGGGATTTGAAGGAGCGGCGGAGTGGCGACAGCAGTTATCTCGCATTGAGTCGGTGGCGGAAGGGATGGCGCTGTTGGATGCGGCGATCGCCCAACTCCAGGAGGAGCCTTGCCTGCTGCCTTTGCCCTACCTCAGTTCCAGCCCCTAAAGCAGCCGCATTTCCGGGGTCAACTGCACAGGACATTGTTCCCCCCTGAAGATAAAGCTGTATAAATCCATGTATCAACTTATTGCTGTCTAAGCTACGCGCCGATGAATCCGCTATGGTGGTATCTATATCCTTGAATTGTTAAGAGAATCTAAAACCGTACTGCCATGAATCCCTCACTTCTGCGCCAAGTTTGGTCCCAGGTTGAGGAAACCCAGACCAATGCCTTACTGCAATTGGATGACTCCAGCCTGTCGTGTTTGATTCTCAATCAAATCCAGCGGCATCAGATCCTCAACTCCGCTGAGGCTGATCAGGTCGTCCAATACATCAACTCTAAGCTTTCCCTCATTCGAGACTTAGCCCTCTCTCGCTTGGCTACCTATTAAGGGGCCAGCAGTTAGTGGCCAGCGATTCGTAGTCAGCTTTTGATCAACGATTTACGGGGGATGCAGACCTGAGAAACTGCTGGAGGGTGCCGATATACTGATCTTCACCCACCCAAGCGGCGGTTTCATGGGTTGCGCCCTGGATTAGGAGCATTTCCTTGGGTTGGGGCGCGGCGGCGAAGAGAGCCTGACCTAGCTCCACCGGGACGACCTCATCCGCTGTGCCATGGATAATTAACAGGGGCGCTTGGAGTTGAGCGATGCGGCTCACGTTGTCAAAGGTTTGGGTCAGAATTAAGTCCAGGGGAAAAATTTTGAGGAAGGGGTACGAGTCCAGGTGCCGATCGAGGGCCTGTTCTAGGGTGGTAAATCCCCCCTCCACAATGACCCCGCTCACGTTGGGGTGACGCAACGCCAGTTCCAGGGCCACTGACGATCCCAAGGAATAGCCATACAAAACAATCTGGTCCGGCTCCAGGCCCTGCTGATCCTGCAAAAATTGCCACGCGGCTTCCCCGTTGGCGTAGAGTTGCGCTTCCGTGGGGCGGGGGCCGGGGCTTTGGCCATAGCCTTGGTAGTCCAGCATCAAGAGGCCCGAAGTTTGGCTGAGGAGGGCGGCAATGCGGTAGCGCAGGGCGGGGTCTTGCCAGTGGTCTGCCATGGTTTTGCGCCGCCCCAGGAAGAGAATGAGGGTTTGGGGGGCTGGGGTGTTGGGCAGGGATGGGGTGGTGGTGGCGGGGGGGAACCACCAGCCCTGGAGGGTGAGGTTGGGGC
>JBMTWK010000443.1:0-3569 GCA_049452395.1 Prochlorothrix sp.
AGAAAACAGCCCCTAAGCCGTCGGGAGCTTAATCGTAATGCCATTCCCCAGGCGGATGATGCGATCGATCTCCAGCCCCGCCTCCGGAGCCTCAAACAACGGCAACCCCGCAAACTCAATTCCCCCCACCAAGGTGACACTGCCCAAATGCACATGGGTCAATTTTTGGTTTTCCATCGCCAAAGTTGCCGTATTCACCGCAATTCCTAGGGAAAAATTCACCTCAAAGGTTCCGACGGGCGTTTCCTGGAACTTTAGGTCAATACTGGGGCTTTGTTCCGCCAGGATTTCATGGGTTACTAAGGGGATCATAACCGCCCCATTTGCCTGGATATGCTCCAAAAGTTGACGGTATTCCACAATTTCAAACACCTTACTCCAAGCTTCGCCCAAAATCCCCTCAGCCACGTCAATTTCCCCTAGCAATTCTCCAATTTTCTCGATCGCCACCGCATAAATCGCCTCGATCGCCTCCTCCGGAATCCCCGCCGCCGTCGCCGCCTCCGCAATCTTCGCCTTCACAGCCGCAACTCGACCCGCCTGCTCTGTAGCCGCCGCCCGATCGCCCTCTGGCTCTTCTAGAACAGCATTTATTCCTGTATCCTCTGACGCTTCAGCTTCAGTCTCAACCTTGTCCGGTTCCTCCGCCTCGATCGCCGGACCACCACTCTCAACCCCCAGCAACTCCCCTAAGCCCGGTAACCCCTCGGTTGCCGTCTCCAAATCTGAATTCTCCCAAATTTCCTGATCTGTCAACTCCATTGCGCCCCCCGTCAGGCTAGCTCCCTCTTCCTTATTTAGGCTCACCTGAAGCTGGGATACCACACGGGGTTCTAAAGCCACCTTAATTTGGGCCAAATACTGTTGGGCTTGGCTGGCCCCCGCTGCCGCCGCTACCACACCCAAGGGCCAACCGGGCGATCCGGCCCCACCCGCCCCTGCACTTCCTGCGCCAGCCCCAGAACCCGCCCCCGCACTCCCGGCGGCCCCCGCACTGGCTCCCCCGCCGGACATTAAGCCTTGTAGCCCCGCTAGGGCACTTTGGGCCGCTCCCGTGGCGATCGCCGCCGCTGCACCCCCCACTGCCGCCAAACCTGCGATCACTGCCGCCGCGATCGCCAGCCCATTGCCCGCGCCGCCCTCTCCCGCCGCCCCCGCGCTACCTAAACCGCTACCCGCAGCAACAGCCGTTGGATCCGGCATGGTTTCATCCGATTCTGCGGATCCCTCTCCATTAGATGCCCCCGTCGGATCGGGCAAATCCCCTTCAGAATCACTCCCCGTAGCCGTAGTAGGGTCGGGCAGCACCTGATTTCCCGCTGCCTCAGGGGGAGCCGCATTCGCCGCTGCTTCCGCTGCCGATCCTGGATCCATCGCGATCATCATGCCAGAACCCGCACCTGCACCAGAACCCGCACCTGCACCAGAACCCGCGCCTGCACCAGAACCTGCACCCGCACGAGAACTCCCACTTCCCGCCCCACTGTTACGATTATTGCCCCGATCGGGCATGTTAGAAGTCATCCGGTTATTGGAATTCTCGGAATTATTAGAATTACCGGGGTTCCGGGACACTGCTTCAGGCTCCGCCCCCGTCATAACAGCTTCACCTGTTCCGGCCTCCACTGGGGGTTTATTCACCATAGGACGACCCTCTGGTGCAAAATCCGCCGGATCATAGGCCAAAACCTGCTGCTGATTGACCTCAGACACCTCTGCAACCCGTGCATCGCCTCCGGGCGGCATCACATCATAGCGACCGATCGGTGCTTCCCCTTCCACGGGACTCAATAACTGGGCAAACAACAGCGGCGTTTCCAGCCGGATATTGGGCGAGTCTCCCCCAAACAGGAAGTCAATCCCCGGCCCCCCATCAATGAGGCCGCTGAGACTGCCGCCATTGAGGATAAAGCGATCGTTACCGGTACCGCCCGTTAAATTCTCAACCCGTACAAATCCAGCAATAAACTGCTCTAGAGTACCGGAATCAACCCCCATAATCGTGAAAACAACACCGCTATCGCCGCTTTGCAGGGTATCAATACCGCCTGCTCCGTCAATCAACCCCGCTAGGCTACCAGTACTGGCCACCAAAAAGCTATCGCTCAGGCTATTGCCAGTCAGGTTTTCAATATTGCTAAAGCCGCCCCAAACCCCGGTTACGGTCCCGCCGTTGGCCGTGAGCACCACAAACTCATTAGCGACGTTATCGCCGACGATCGTGTCACTGCCGCCGCCCCCGTCCAGGGTTCCCGTCAGCGTATTGGCACTGAGCAGGAAGGTATCATTTCCCGCTCCCCCTTGGAGATTCTCGATATTGCGCCACCCTGCTACTTTGCCGCTGTAGGTTCCCGCATCAGTGCCCGAAATATCAATCAAAACCCCGCCATCGTCGGCAATTAGCAGATCACTGCCCCCACCCCCGTCAACAACTCCCGTGAGACTGCCCCCAGTCCCAAATTGGAAAGTATCTGCCCCAGCATCAGCCACGATCGTCTCCACACTGGTAAAGGTCATCGCACCTACGGTGATGCTATCCAGCCCTGTAATTTGAAACTCATCGTTCCCCAGGGTTCCTTGCAGACTATCGCCCAAAGCACCCCCTAAAAGGGTCGTAAAGTTCTGAAACCGAATGCCGTTAATAGTGCCACTGTTGGGTCCAGTCAAGCCCCAGAGGTTCCCGTCATCATCCCCAGCCCCCAAATCGCTACCGCCTAGGAGGTTAATCAGGGCAGCTATGGCGGGGTCAATGCCCTGCCCCACACGGACGGAGCCAGTGCCATCGGATCGGCCAATATCGACGGTACTAAAGGTCGTCGCAATGTTGTTCAGTTCGGCGGCGGTGAGGTTGAGGGTGCCGGGAACGTTATCGCCAAGGCCGATCGAAGTTGCAGCGGCCAAGGGCGTAATGCTCAGACTGCCCTGACCTAGCACCGAAGCCCCACTGAGATCCACCGTATCCGCCGTTAGGGTTAAAGTCCCCGTGCTGGCTGCGTTGCCCAGGCTACCCCCCGTCACTGCAATTCCTTGACTGTCAGCGTTGGTCCCCGGTGTACCCGTTAACTGGACCGCTCCCGTGGTGCTGGCAATCTGACTCGCCGCTGCATTGAGCAAAATGCCATGGGAACCACTGGCGCTGCTATTTCCCTGGCCAATGAGGGTAATTTTGCCATCGGTGCTGGTAACGGAGGCTGTAACGACAATCCCGATATTACTGGCATTGACCGTACCCGTCGTGCCAGTCCCTGTAATGGTGATATCACCACTGGTCGTCGTGAGGCTGGCTCCACTAATCAAATCGACACCAAATCCCAAACCATCCCCATTCCCCAGACCGACCAGGTTGAGCGTACCCAGTTCCGTGCTGAGACTGCCCCCGGTGATCATGACCCCTGCATTGCCCGATCCACTACTGCCCCCCGTGCCTTGAATGCTCAGGTTAGCGCCATTGGTTGCCGTAACGGTGCCCTCAACCCGCACCCCGTGGTTATAGGAGAAACCGGTGGAATTGGCCACCCAGGGTAAGCGCATCTGGAAGGCTATTGACACAATGGTTACAGTATGTGGAG
>JBMTWK010000444.1:0-3539 GCA_049452395.1 Prochlorothrix sp.
GGGGTCAGGTTTCCTGACCCTGTATTAGTTTTGGCGCTGATTTGCAAGAATCCCCGATTGGGCAGGGAAAGCCTGCGTTGGGCGTGAAAACCATGGGCGTGAAGACCACGCCCCTACATTTGGGACATAAATCGGCAAACAATACCGGCACCCCTGCCTTCTGCCTCCTAGAGAATTGCGTCGCTGGGGGGGGCGGATAGGTTGAGGGCTTCTTGGAGCAGGGGAATTAAATCGGCGTTGAGGCGATCGTAGCCTGCTTGAGTAATGTGCAATAAATCTTGACTGTATTGGGGCTGGATCCGGCGACTGGCCCCCTGTTGGAGCAGTTGGGCTGCATCAAAAACCCAGACCTTTGGCTCCTGCGTTTCCGGTGCGCTTTCTAAGCGGCGGATAAAGTCGTTGATATCTTCTACGGCCAGTTCAACCCGATCGGACCAAACCAGTCGCCGCTTTAATGGCACCGTCCCCAGGGGAAAGAGCGTGGTCACCACGGCGATCGCCCCCATGCTGTGAATCTCACCCACCAAACTGACCAGATTGGTTTTATAGGTCTGAATAATGTTCGCTTCCTGATCGGGAAACAGGGGAATCATTTTGAGGTCGTTGATGCCCACCTGAATCACGACCAGTTGAGGGTGGAGATCCTGGAGGTGGGCTTGGGCGCGGCCTAGGACTTGGCTGCTGGTTTGGCCATTAATGCCCCGGTTGATGACCTCCACAGAGGCAGGAAACTCCAAAGGCCAGCTATAGGCGCGGGAGTCGCCGAGGAGAACGACAGTTTTGGGGCTGCGGGGATCCAGTTCCTTGAAGCTGGTGGCGAGGTGGGTGGGAAAGCTGGTGGGATAGGCGGAGAGGCCGAGGGGATCGAGAAAGAGCCGTTGGAGGTTGGTGTAGTAGCGGTAGCTGGTGCTGTAGAGGTAAAGGTTGAGGGAGAGGGAGCCAAGGAGGGCGAAGAAGAGGAGGGTGACGGTGAGGGGGGTTGCAAGTCTCATGGTGGGAGGGCAGGTGGGAGCGAGGGTGAGGGGGATAGGGCGGGGATAAACGCCAAAGATTTTAGAGTTTAGGATTTGCGATCAGGATTACGATCGCGGATTGCGATCGCCGTGGTCTAGTTTGGCCCATTTTGGCCTAATTCGGCCCAGTTTGTCATGGGGGGAGTGTTTGCCATCATTGGGCATTGGGACAGGATTTGCAACTGAATGGCTCTGACTGCAAGCTTGGGAAAAGTTTAGATCAAGGTTAGAGCAAGGCTTAAATACCCCAGCGTTTGCGCCATTGGGTTGTGGTTTCTAGGGTCGATCGCTGCTGTTCTTGGTGCCGCCGTTGGAGGATTGCCGCTGCTGAATCCGTGAGGGTGGGGTCGCGGTAGGGAATGGCGGCGCGGGTGTGGAGGTGCTCCTGTTCTAGGGGGCTGAGGGGGGTGAGGGCAGCGGCTCGGAAGCTGGCGATCGTGCCTTCGGCCCAGTGGTGGGGGGCGCTGGGTTGGGCGAGGGGCAGGGTTCCCAGGTGTAAGCCTGCGGCTTGGAGGGCCGATCGTACGGCGGCAGCGCGGCAGTAGGTGGCGAGTCGTCCGGTGGGGGCCAGTGCTTGGGCGACGCAAGCGAGGAATTCTACGGTCCAGAGTTGGGGACAGCGGCGGGGGGAAAAGGGGTCGAGGAAAATGGCATCGGCTTGCCAGCCTTGGGCGACGATCGTCGGGAGGGTTTGGCGGGCATCCCCCAGCAGGAGCGTCAGGGTATGGCGATCGTCCTGGTAGTGCTGGGTTTGGGCGAGGGCCGTAAGTTGGGCTTGGACCGAGGGGGGCCAGGAGGCCAAGCATTGGGCCTGGAGCGCACCCTGGGGAACAGTGACATCCAGTTCTAGGGCCATGATCTCCACTTGGCAGGGGGGCAGTTGCTGGGTGGCTTGGGCCTGGGCGATCGCGCTCAAAGCCGCCGCTGTGTTGTACCCCAGTCCATAGCAAACATCCAAAATCCGCACGGAACCCGTTTGGGCGGTGTCTAGGATCTGGGTGCCGTGGACAAATTTCTCAAAGGCTTCTGCCTTGGCCCCTTGATCGCTATGGAAGGTTTCCCCAAAGTCCGGAGAGTAAAAGGTATAGGATCCGTCACGGGTGACTTGGGGGATCCAAGGGGAGGGAGGGAATGACATGGTGGGGAATTTGGGCAGTTGGAAAGTTATGGTAGGGGTCGTGCCCCCGTGCCGACCCTTGTTGGGACGTTGGGAGGTTATGGTAGGGGTCGTGCCCCCGTGCCGACCCTTTTCAGGCCGACCCTCTAGGGACTAAAACCAGGGCAACCACGGGGGGTTTGCCCCTACCGGTCAAATCTGGACAACCACGGGGGGATTGTTTCGATCGGGTCTGGATAGGCGAGGGGCAGGGGAGGATGCTGGGCAAAATCCTACGATCGATCGGCCCTGGGTCGCTATACTGACTGCCAAGACTTCTCTGAGCTACTCCCACCAAATCAGATATTCACCCTTGCTACTCAACTCCATAGGTTTTCACCATCATGAAGCGGGCAAAACGCACCCAAACTGAACCCTTACACGTCCAACTCCTGCGGGAGGGGATTTTGGAATCGATCCACCAAGCGGAAGCCGTTGTGTGTGATGTTAAGGGCCGGGTGTTGATGTCGGCAGGGGATCCCGAAATGGAGGCATTTATTCGATCGGCCCTCAAGCCCTTCCAAGCCCTTGCAGCCATCAATACCGGCACCCTCGATCGCTTTAGCCTCAGCGATCGGGATCTCGCCATTATGTGTGCCTCCCACCAAGGCAACGTCGAGCAATCCCGCCAAGCCTTTAACATCCTCTGGCACTGCGACGTTGATCCCTCCGCCCTCCAGTGTCCCACCCCCTCCGGCAAGCGTAGCCCCCTAGAACACAACTGCTCCGGCAAACATGCAGGAATGCTAGCCGTTTGCCAACAACAGGGCTGGCCCTTCAATGATTACGTCCGCAAAAAGCATCCCGTCCAGCAGCTTATTTTGACCAAGGTATCAGAACTGTTACATTTGCCCCCCGCCGAGATGATGATGGCCCAAGATGATTGTGGGGTACCCACGGTGCTGTTGACCCTGCGGCAAATGGCAACCCTCTATGCCCAACTGGCTTCGGGGGATCAGGTGGATATGGAACGGGTGGTGCGGGCCATGACCTATCACCCCACCTTAGTGGGCGGAGAGGGGAACTTTGATACGGAACTCATTCGCCTCAGTGGGGGACAGGTGATCAGTAAGGCCGGGGCCGAGGGCATCCAATGTATGGCCTTGATTGGGGAGGGATTAGGGCTAGCCATTAAGGTGCGCGATGGGGCCAGACGGGCCAAGTATGCGGCGGCGATCGCCCTGTTGCAACAGTTGGGCTGGGTTTCAACAACGACCTTGGATAGCTTGTCGGAGCGGTTTATGAGCCTAGATTCCATCAAGCGCCTCGATGTGTTGGGAGAGTTGACCCTGCTCTAAGGTGACCCTGCTCATGAGGTGAATTAACGTTGGGACCATCTCCATATTTGCCGGTTGATGAATCCGGTAGGG
>JBMTWK010000445.1:0-3536 GCA_049452395.1 Prochlorothrix sp.
CTTTCTTCTCTGTCTGGCGCTCCCATCATAAAACTCCCCCCCGGAACCGCCACCACCTCCAGCTTGACCCCACCCGGTAAAGTGAGACACAACAATTGACCTTGTTTCTTAGTTTTCTGAATTTCCACCTTCTTTCTCAGCCATCCCGGCACTTGTAGTACAGCCGTCGTAAATTTAAACGGCTGGAGTGAGGGGATTTGGAGGCGAGGTTGGGCCGGTTGAATAATTTTCGGAGTGGGTTGGGCTGCTTGCTGCGGTGGATTAGCCTGTGGAGACGGGGGTACAGGCCGATCGCCAATCACCAAAAACACATCCCCCCTGGACCCCGTGTAGGGATCCACCTTGCCCTTCCCTGCCAGCCGTAAACGCTGGCCCAAGCGAACCCCCGCCGGAATCTTGACCGAAAACCGCGTCTCTAACGGCATCACCACTGTTTCACAGCCCCTTACTCGTTCATCCTCCGTTAAAGCGACCTTCACCTCCACATCTAAATTCAGCGGTTCCACCGCCACCCCCTGCACCTCCACCACCGGATCCGGCTTCGGTTGCGGAGCCAACACCCCCAGCAACGCCTGGACTGACCCGTAGCGCTTTCGCATCGCCCGCACAATCATTTTGTCTACAACTGCCCCAAACTCCTCACTAACCGGATTTTCCGGCAAATAATCTCGCCAAACCCACTCATCCTCCAGCGTCGAGAACAAATCAAACGGACTCATCCCCGTCAGCAAAAACAAACACGTCACCCCCAGCCCATAAATATCACTGGCAAACCGCGCCTGACCCTGCACCTGTTCCGGAGCCGCATACTCCGCACTGCCGATCACCGTCCCCGTCTTCCCCAGCGCCGTCGCCGTCGCATACTTCGCCGCCCCAAAATCCACCAACACCAACTCCCCATCCTCCCGCTGGATCAGGTTCGCCGGTTTAACATCTCGGTGAATCACTTCATGGTCATGGACAAACTGCAACACCGGCAACACCGACAGCAGCACCGATCGCACCTCTGCCTCCGAAAACGGCCCCGACTCCTGTACCACCTGACCTAGATTTCGCCCCGGCACAAACTCCTGAACAATGCATTGCGATCGGCCCTGGGCAGTTTCCTGGGTTGCATAGCTTAAAAGCGCCGGAATTTGGCCATGGTGCCCCAGCTCATCCAGCCGCACCGCCTCCTGTTCAAAAAGCTCCGCCGCCTGTGCCAAATCTCCCTGTCCCTGGGGCAAAAACACCTTAATCACACAGCGGGGTCGCGACGGTTTCCCCCGGTCCTCCCCCAAAATCGTCCGCCCAAACCCCCCTTGCCCCAACAATCGCAACCCATAGTAGCGGTCCTGTAAGGCGAGGGCCGATCGACAGTGTTGGCAATGGGTTCCCTCACCAGGGGTTTCAGGATGAGCACAATAGGGGTTGAAACAGTAGGCCATGGGGAACAGCAAACCGAAGGAATGGCGTTATCATAACTCAACTCATAAGGGCAGACTATGGGACGCTGGAGCGTCTGGGAGGCATTCCCACGCCGGAGCGGGGGATTGAGAACCCTGGTTTCTGGGCGAAAAGTGCCGATCGGTCAGCTTCGGTTAAGAAGAAACCAGGGTTCTAGGCGTTGAGAGTGCTTAGGATGCAGCAATTAGGCTGACGGGGCAGGAAACGCCCGTACCGCCGAGACCACAGTAACCGCCGGGATTTTTGGCCAAATACTGCTGGTGATAGTCCTCTGCGTAGTAAAAGGTCGGAGCATCCAGGATTTCCGTGGTAATGGTGCCGTGCTTCGCCGCAGTTAACGCCGATTGGTATACCTGGAGGGAAGCTTCCGCCTGTTGGCGCTGTTGCTCCGAGTAGCAGTAGATGCCCGATCGGTACTGCGTCCCCACATCATTGCCCTGGCGCATTCCCTGGGTCGGATTATGGCTTTCCCAAAACGTCTTTAGCAGCGTTGCATAGCTGACCTGCTGGGGATCAAACACCACAAACACCACCTCATTATGGCCCGTTAGACCGCTGCAAACCTCTTTATAGAGCGGGTTCGGGGTAATTCCACCGGCATAGCCCACCGCAGTGCTGTAAACCCCCGGTAATTGCCAAAATTTGCGCTCTGCACCCCAAAAGCAGCCTAAGCCAAACATCGCCTGCTCCATCCCAGCCGGGAAAGGAGGCTTAAGGGGGTTGCCGTTGACAAAATGAGCCTCAGGAACCGGCATGGGGGTATCTCGACCGGGAAGGGCTTCCGCCGCCGTAGGCAGTTCTAATTTTTTACCAAGGCCGAATAGGGTTGAAAACATGGATTTCCCTTGTGCAGTTCAAATTTGCAGTTCAAAAGACCCCTCGATCGGGTGCTCGATAGCGGCATCCAGGCCCGATCGAAGCTGCCTTTATCCTGACACAAGGAGCGGGGGTTAGGGTTGGGCCACGGGGGCCAGATCAGCCCAGGACACCGCTAGCAAGCCCTCCGCCTCACCGCTTCAGGCCCAACCGCATACTGTTATTGGAATCAATAATCAACGTCTTGAACCGGCATAAATCCAAGTTACGCCACGGCAAAGTTGCATAGCCGTCGATTTCCAGCAGCAAATCCCCCTGACAGGACTCTAGGGCCAAGGACAGGGTTTCCCCCGCTGGCAGCGCTTCGGGCAATAGCTCAATATCGTTGAGCTTCAAAGAGACCAAGGGCAACGTCCCCCGGTGCTGCACCACAAACTGATGGGTTGTAGATTCGCTTGCCGAGGTCGAGGAGGGATCAGGCGCAGTCCCGTCAGGGGAGTCGATCGCCGCCGAGCTTCCCCCAGAAGCCTCCCCAGAAGTTCCCCCAGCAGTCCCGTCCACCATCGCCGTAGCGCCAGCCGACTCCCCTTCCCCCTCAGCCTCAGCACCTTGGTACCCCCCGGCATAGGTCATCACACACATCACGCCGTAGTTGAGGTGTGGGCCACAGTCGGTTCCCATCACCCGAAACTTGGGATTCAACAGATTGAGCCGATGCCCGCGCCCCGGCACCCCATCATCAATAAGCAACTGCCGCACCACATCGGCCCCAGACTCAGCCCCATAGCTAATATTCTCGCCGATCGTCACCTGCCAATCACCATGGCGCTCAATGCGCTCTTGCATTCCCCCCCGCGCTCCTTCGTGGCCCATGGCTCCCGTCGGTCCCTGGGCTTGCACATGGTCCTGAGCCGCTAAACTCAAAGCCTCAGACCCCGTAAGGGGCGGCACCGCGTCCAAATCCTGAAGCGCCTCGATCGCCTCATCCACAGCGCTCACCCCCTCAAAGGTAGACAACCGCGTCCCGTTGGGCAGGCGCACCGTCATCCCATCCGCCTCAAAGCGACTCCGCCAGTCTTGTAGCGTGGCAATATACCCCTGGGGATCGGTGCGGACCTGGTTGGTTTCTGCCAAGATTTCCGCCAGCATTGCGGCGCGGCTCTCCTCCAAACTTTCAGAGGTAGGCGCTTGGGCGGTTAAAGCTTGGGCCGTTAAAGACTGGGCCGTTAAAGACTGGGCCAGAATCCCCGGTGCAGGGTAGCGATCGAGGGGGA
>JBMTWK010000446.1:0-3535 GCA_049452395.1 Prochlorothrix sp.
GGTGAGGGGAGTGGTGTTGGCGGGGGTGGCGGGGCGAGGGGCGCTGGGGTGGCTCTGGGGCGATCGGGGGGGGACTATAGGGGCAGCGCTAGGGGCGGGCCGGGGTGGCGGTGTGAGGGGGGTGGCGGTGGCGGTGATCTGGACCGCTTGGGGCGGGGCTTCAAACAGGGGCGACAGCATCGGGACGGGATCGCCCATAAATTCAAAGATGCCGGTACACCAGTTCCAACACTCCGGCGCAAATTGGCGGATCATATAGCCCCAGGGCCGATTGACCCACAGCAGCAGGCTGAAGTTGAAGTGGACCAGGCTGCGATCGATCGATCGTAAATAACTCAAAAATAAGCGCTGTACCGCTGCCGGTTGTTGGGTCAAATGCTCAATCCCCAGCATCTGAAAGCCCAAAACCCCCGGTAGGGTCATGCTGTCGCTGCCCTGGGGCGGCAATTGGGGCCGTAACCATCGGGCGACCTGTCCCACGGGGTTGGGGTCGTTGAGGTCCAACATCAGGCTGACCAGTTGCCCGCCCGGTCGGTAGTGATTTCCCTGGTGCTGACCTTGGCCCAATTCGGCATGGAGTTGCACGGCGATTTGATTGCGCAGATTGAGATTGTCGCAAACGCCGATAAAGAGTTGGCGGCGCAGATTGAGACCAAGGGCCATTTTGAGCTGCTCGTAGGTCTGCTGATTCAGCACAGAGGCACGCTGATAGGTCGGGTCTTGCATGGCGGGCCAACGGGGATTGGGTGGGTTGGGCACGGAGGGATGAAGCACAGCGCGAGGGCTAGGAGCCGATCGCGGGTAGTCCAGAGCGATGGTCACGGTAGAAGCCTTGAAAAATCGTGGGATAGTCTTGCAGAGCTTGTGCTTCTTTCTTCCAAAGGCGATTTCTCCGGTCAGGATTGGGCCGTGAGAGGCACCTGATGCGTGGAGGCTTGCGATCGCCCTCCCTAGGTGGAGCGTCTCGCTCCCTACGCGGGCAAGATGCCCGCACTAAACGTTGCTCCTATCCCATCGGTGCATTGGCCCAAGGGGGATGGACCCCTTGTTGTTTTTTCTTGCGGGGCTGCGAGGGGTTGCAAAAAAATGGCCTTTATATTACTATGTGGTCAGATAATAAATAATGGCGATGTTGCAAAACGAGGATCCCACTATGCTCTTTCGTCAACTGTTTGATCCAGAGACCAGCACCTACACCTATCTGATCGCCGATCCCCAGGCCGGAATTGCTGCTTTGGTGGATCCAGTGTTGGAGCAGGTCGATCGGGATTTGCAATTGTTGCAAGAGCTAGACCTCAACCTTCAGTTTTGCCTAGAAACCCATGTCCACGCCGATCACGTCACGGGAACCGGGAAACTGCGGGAGCGCACTGGCTGCCTGGGCTTAGTTCCCCACAATGCCCAAGTGGACTGTGCCGATCGGGAGATCTTGGACAGTGAGGTGTTGCTGCTGGGGGCCATTGCGATCGAGGCGATCGGCACCCTGGGCCACACCGACAGCCATCTTGCCTTTAAGGTCAACGGCGATCGCGTCCTGACGGGCGACTCGCTGCTGATTCGGGGCTGTGGCCGCACGGACTTCCAAAGCGGCGATGCGGGGCTGCTCTACGATGCCATTACCCAGCGCCTCTTCACCCTGCCGCCGGAAACCCTGGTCTACCCCGGCCATGACTACAAAGGCCGCACGGTTTCTACCATTGGTGAAGAACTGCGCCACAATCCTCGCTTTGTCGGCCACGATCGCGACAGCTTCATCGCCCTGATGAGCAACCTCAATTTGCCCAATCCCAAAAAGATTGCCGAAGCTGTCCCCGCCAACCAAGGCTGCGGCCAACTGAAGATAGCCTAGGGCAAGCAGGGGCGCGGTTCTCGCGCCGAATTCGCCGAACTCGCCCAATGCGCCCAATTAACTCCATCTGTAAACTTTGACAACCCCTTGACGACCTGAGGAAATACCATGACCACGACTGTTTTACCTCTCCACCTCGCCACTGCGGGCGGTCTCCAATCCATTGATGCCGCAACCCTCAACACCCAACTTCAGCAGGGCACCGTGGTGTTAGCCGACGTTCGGGAACCCGTGGAGTACCGAGGGGAGCACATTGCCGGGGCCGTTTCTGTGCCGCTGTCCAGCCTGAACCCGGCTCAACTGCCCGCCGTTGGGCCAAACCAAATCCTGGTGCTGTCCTGCAAAACGGGGAATCGCTCTAGTGAAGCGGCGCGGAAATTGTTGGCGGTGGGTTATGAAACGGTGATCCAACTGGAGGGGGGCTTGGATGCTTGGAAACAGGCTGGTCTGCCGACGGTGATCGATCGCAAAGCCCCCATTAGCCTGATGCGCCAAGTCCAAATTGTCGCCGGTTCCCTAGTGGTGACGGGGACGCTGTTGGGTGCCTTTGTGAACCCTGCCTTTTTGATCCTGAGCGGCTTTGTGGGGTCGGGTTTGGTCTTTGCGGGGGTGAGCAACACCTGTGCGCTGGCGATGTTGTTGGCGAAGCTGCCCTATAACCGGGTTTAGCCATGCTGAGCACAATCGTGGGGCATATCCTGGCCGTGGGGATTGGCCTGAGCCTGGGGCTGATTGGGGGCGGGGGGTCGATCTTGGCGGTGCCGATTTTGATGTATGTGTTGGGGCTGAGTCCCAAGACGGCGATCGCCATGAGCTTAATTGTCGTGGGGATGGTGAGTGTCATCGGCGCGATTCCCCACGGGCGACGGGGCAACGTCAACCTCAAAATTGCGGCCCAGTTTACCCCCTTTGCCATGGTTGGCGCTTGGGGCGGCTCCCAGATTGCGGCCCTGCCCCAGGTGAGCGAACAGATGCAGTTATTGGCCTTTGCGACGGTGATGGTGCTGGCCAGTATTTTGATGATCCGCAAGGGATCCCGTCCGCAGTCTCGCCCTAGTTCGGCCTTGGACCCTAGCGCCGATGCTGCGATGAATCCTGCTGATCCCCCGATCGATCTCACCCCTGATTCCACCCCTGCGATGAATTCTGCCGATCGCCCGATCGATCCCGTTCCTGCTGCCGCTGCATTGTCCCCGATCGCCCCTGGGGTCTCTGCACCGGAGCCGATCGCGCCTCGATCGCGGACCCTGTTGAACTGGGTGACCATTCCCCTGGAGGCGATCGGGGTGGGCTTGGTGACGGGCTTTGTCGGTGTGGGGGGCGGCTTTTTGATTATTCCGGCCCTGGTGTTGGTGGCGGGGGTGGCCATGGAGCAGGCGATCGGCACCTCCCTGGTGATTATTGCCATTAACTCCGTCACGGGCTTTCTCGGCTACCTCAACCAAGTCACCTTGGATTGGGGCTTAGTGGCGACCTTTACCCTCGCTGCTAGCAGTGGCACCCTAGCCGGAGCCTCCCTGAGCCGCCGTCTGCGGGCCGACCAATTACAAAAAGGCTTTGGTTACTTTGTTTTGGCCGTTGCCGTGATTGTTTTGATTAAACGCTAAAGATTTGATTAGGGAGTATCCCACTTTAGCGATTTAATCGACCGGGTAGGGGCAATCCCCCCGTGGTTGCCCTGATTTT
>JBMTWK010000447.1:0-3521 GCA_049452395.1 Prochlorothrix sp.
AAGAGGGTCGGCACGGGGGCGTGACCCCTACCGGGATTCTTCCAAAGTGCGATGCACCGCCTTGAACCCTCTACCTCTCGACTGCGATGAAAACTGTGAGCAAAAATCCCGTTATTCTTCTCCATGGCCTGGACGATACACCCCGTGTTTTCGACAAAATGGCCCGTTATTTGGGCGATCGGGGCTGGGCAGTGCATATTCCGGCGCTTACGCCCAGTAATGGCGCTGTGGGCCTGGAAGTGTTGGCGCAACAGGTGGCTGACTTTGTTGAAGCGCGGCTGGGGCCGAGCCAAAGGCTGGATTTGGTGGGTTTTAGCATGGGGGGAATTGTGGGCCGCTATTATGGCCAGCGCCTGGGTGGTCTAGACCGGATGCAGCGATTTATTACGATTTCTTCGCCCCATCGGGGAACTTGGATGGGCTATGGGCGCTGGAATGCGGGAGCGACCCAAATGCGCGTTGGGAGCGATTTTTTAGCGGATTTAAACCGGGACTGGGCTGCACTGGAGCGGGTCCAGTTTGCGTCGTTCTGGACTCCGTGGGATTTGATGATTTTACCGGCTGAGAGTTCGGTGTTGCCGGTGGGCCGATCGCGATCGTTTCCGGTGGGGTTGCACCCGTGGATGTTGACGGACGATCGGGTTTTGGCGGCAGTGGCTGAGGCGTTAGGGGCGCAGGAGGCCGATCGATCGCCCAGTGGGGCTAATGAGGGTGGCCGTGGTGGGGCGATCGCGGGGGAGGTGCCGATCGGGCGGATCCAGTAGGGGTCGGGGGTGTGAAGTGTTGCCGGGGTGCGGGCGGGGTGAGGTGGGGGGGGATTATCGCCAGAGATTACGGCGGGGTCAGGTTCGGCGATCGCAGGGCGGGGTAATTACAGCAAAGCACATCACGATACATTGCTGGGGCGGGTTGCTGGGGACTCCCGCCGCAATTAATTGAGATACCCTAGTAAGATAGCTATGGCCAATTATGGAACCTGAAAATTGCCATGGGTAGCAGCATTTCCTCTCCTTCCCCATCAATTATCGATATTGGCGTGATTGGGGGGGGACAACTGGCGTGGATGATGGGGCCTGCCGCCCAGAAACTAGGCTTGAAGCTGCATATTCAAACATCTAAAGCGACGGATCCGGCGGTTTCCATTGCTCAGTCCACGGTTTTTGCGTCTGTGGCTGATGCAGCGGCGAGTGGGGTGCTGGCCCAGCGCTGCCAGGTAATCACCTTTGAGAATGAATTTGTCGATTTACCGCAATTGCGGCGGTTGCAGGGGGCTTGTTTTGCGCCGTCTTTGGCCGCTTTAACGCCGTTGCTGGATAAGTATGAGCAGCGCTGTTATTTGCAACAGTTGGGCTTGCCGGTGCCGGAGTTTGTGGCACTGGAGTCTTTGCCGTGGTCGCCCGGTGAGCCGGTGCCGAATCCCTTGGGGTTCCCGGCGGTGCTAAAGGCCCGTCGCCATGGCTATGACGGCCAGGGGACAACGATTATCCGCGATCAGCAGCAATTGGATAATCTGGTGCGGCCTGTGGGGACTACGCCTTTTTTGCTGGAAGCCTATGTGCCGTTTGAGCAGGAGTTGGCGGTGATGGTGGCCCGATCGGCGGGGGGCGATCGCCAGGTTTATCCGGTGGTGGAAACGCGCCAGGAAAAGCAGGTTTGTCATGTGGTGGTGGCTCCGGCGGCGATCGATCCGGCCTTGGCCCGCACCGTTTGCCACTATGGCGAAACCTTGGTGGATGCCTTGGAGGTGGTGGGGATTTTTGGGATTGAGCTGTTTTTAACGGCTTCCGGTGAGGTTTTAATTAATGAAATTGCACCCCGAACCCATAATTCCGGCCACTATAGCCTAGAAGCTTGCCAAACCTCCCAATTTGAGCAGCAGTTGCGGGCTGTGGCGGGGTTGCCGCTGGGGGAGGCGGGGCTGAACTGTGCGGGGGCGGTGATGGTGAATTTACTGGGATTTGAGACGGGACCGGCGAGTTATGGCGATCGGCTGGCGGCTTTGAAGCAATTGCCCCAGGCTCAGGTCTACTGGTACGGTAAGACGGAATCCCGACCGGGTCGCAAGCTGGGCCATGTGACGGTGACTTGGGCTGAGGCTGAGGCTTTTCAGGCCGATCGAGAAGCCTGTATTCGCCAGATCCAAAACCTCTGGTATGGCATTGATCCCCACTAGGGGAAAAGCATATAAACTTGAGGGAAACTAAATATAGGGAAACTAAATATATTGGGGGGGGTGGCGCGATCTTCCCCATGCCCTGCTTACCGTGTGAGTGTCTCGCTTTCCTCCGTAGGCAAGAGGTTCGCACAATGGTAAGCCCCCTTTTTGTCCTACTCTGCTAGTAACCTGTGCAACCTTTTCTCTGGCTCGATCATCTTCAGCGGACAGACCAAAACACCGTAGGCATCAAGGCTTTGGCGCTCGGACAACTGCGGCAAATGGGGTTTGCGGTGCCTAATGGGTTTGTGATTCCTGCGAGCCGCTGTCAGGCTTTTTTGGGTGAAGTGACGGGAAGTAGCCCGTTGTTGATGGATTTTCCCAACTCGACGTTGTGGCTGGATGTGGATGATGGTCTGCAACTACGCCAAGTTGCTTGTGCGCTGCAAACGGCACTGCGGGAGCAGTCCTGGCCCCAAGACTGGATTGAGGCGCTAGGGGAAGCCTTGGAGACGTTGAATAGCCCGATGGTGATTTTGCGGCCCTGTGGGGTGATTACGTCGGAATCCCAGAGCCAATGGTATTCTTGGCCCCGATCGCTGCACCGGTCTGCTCGGCCACCGGATCGATCGGGTCGCCCTGGGGATGCTCCGGGAGGGCACGCACTGCGACAGGCCCAGACCCAGCGCCGCCCTGGGTTAAGTGGGGCTGAGACGGATATTTTGAAAATGGTGGCGATCGAGGCCCAGGTTTGTCCGGGGTCTGTGGAAAGTTGTGTGGCGCAGATTAAGCAAATTTGGGCGGCTTTGTTTCGGGCGACGAGTTTGCTGTGCTGGCACCGCCATGATATTCCCCTAGAGTCGGTGGGGGTTGCGGTTTTGGTCCAAGGGCTGCAACGGCCTGCCCTGACGGGTACGCTGACGCTGGAGCAACAGGAGGATCGCTTGGAGGTCCAGATTCAGGCTTGCCAGGGGTTGGGTTTTGCGCTGACGCGGGGGGAGGTTCTGCCCGATCGTTACCATTGGCAGGGGGGCGTGGTGGCAACGGCTGGACTGGGGGCGGTTGAACTGGGGGCGGTGGGGGAGCCGATCGCCTTGGCTGGAAAAATAACAGGCCAGCGTTTGGGCCACCAAAGCTTTGGCTATCGTTTTTATGACCCAACGGGTGATCTAGGGCTTGGTTCTGGCCGTGCTAAGGTTGTGGATCCTGCGGATTTAGGAGCTACGGTGACGGAGGCTGTGGTAACCGATGTGATGGGGGCAAATTCTGCGCTAGAAGAGGCTGTGGGGTCGGATTCTGCGGCAATAGATCATGCAGTAACCGATGCTAAGGGGTTGGATTCTGCGGGACAAGGTGCTGTGGGAAA
>JBMTWK010000448.1:0-3511 GCA_049452395.1 Prochlorothrix sp.
GGGGAGGCATTCCCACGCAGAGCGTGGGAACGAGGGTTGAACCGATTGGGTAGGGGCAAACCCCCCGTGGTTGCCCTGGTTTGTAGGAGCAAACCCCCCGTGCTTGCCCTGGTTTGTAGGAGCAAACCCCCCGTGCTTGCCCTGGTTTGGCTTAATAGGCCCCTTCGCCGCGCATCACCACCCACACGGTTTTGATCAAGATGTAGAGATCGAGCCAGACAGACCAGTTGCGCACATAGTAGGCATCTAGGTTGACCCGCTCCCGGTAGGTGATGTTATTGCGCCCGGATACCTGCCAGAGGCCGGTAATGCCCGGTAAGACGCGGGTATAGAGGGCAAATTTTTCGGCGTAGTTGGCCACTTCTTCGGACACGATCGGGCGCGGCCCCACCAAGCTCATTTCCCGCCGCAAGACATTCCAAATCTGGGGCAGTTCATCTAAGCTGCTGCGCCGCAGAAATTTGCCCACACGGGTAATTCGGGGATCGTCCTTGAGTTTGCGCTCTTCTTCCCAGGCTTGGCGGGCCTCTGGGTGGGCCTGAAGATAGTGCTGCAACACGGCATCGGCCTGGGGCACCATGGTCCGAAACTTCCAGGCGGTGAAGGTTTTGCCGCCGCGACCAATGCGGCGATGGCCATAGAAAATGGGGCCAGCCGAGTCCAGCCGGATCAGCACCGCAATCAGCGCCATTAAGGGCAGAATGGCGATCGTCACCAGCACCGCGATCGCCACTTCCAAGCACCATTTCATAATGCGGGGACCGGGCAATAACAACTGCTGCCGCACCTCCAACCCCAGCACGCCGGTTAAATCCTTGGCCTCGACCCAAAGGGTCGAAAACCCAAACAAATCCGGGATAATCAGCAAGTGGGGAAAGGTTTGGCCATACTGTTCAATAATTTCCAGCAGACGGGTGCGGTTGACCCCCGGCATGGCGACGATCGCGTAGGGAATATGGAGGCGACGGGCAAGGCTAGGGGCTAGGGCCAACTCTCCTAGGACCGTGGTATCTTCCAAGCGCCCCCACTTTTCTGGGTCATCGTCTAAAATCACAACGGGCTTCAAGCCCAGGCGCGGGTTGCGCTTTAGGGTACGCACCACCATTTCCCCGGTGCGACCGGCTCCCATCACAATGACGGGATAGCCCCACCAGGCCAGCCGCGCGAAGAGGCCCCGAATGATGCCGCGATTAATGAGAACGAGGGCGATCGAGAGGATCCAAGCCGCCACAAAGGCCGCACGGGAGTACAGTTCCCCCTCCCCAAACATGAAAATCACGGCCCCCAGGAAAAAGTAAATCAGGGTGGTGGCAAGGCTCACCGATCGCAGCTCATCCACCGGGCTGAGTGCCACACCGGGATAAAGGCCCAAGCTGCCGTAGCTAATGGTAAACAGGATTAAGAGGGGCCACAGTCGCCAGTAAAAATCGGGCTTGAGGGTTCCCCCCAGGAGCATCCGTCCCCAAACACTGGTACTCACCGCCGTGGCCAAAGCCAGCAGATCTGCGCCAACTAAAATTGCGATCGTGGGCCAAGGCCGGGTTGTATTTTTGAGCGCGGCAAGGGCAGGCCGCAAACTCCGCCGCACCCAAAAGGTTTTAATCATGATTCACATGAGTCTTAGATAGGGAGCCTCTCCCTTGGGCACAACTCTCCAGAGGAGTCGCGCCCTGCCTGTCTTGAGCGCAGCCGCAAGGCTCATTTTGAGCGCAGCCGCAACATGCCGACCCGCTTCTGGCTCAAAACTGGGACGACCAGGGGGGGATAGCCCCGACCGGTGGTTAACCTGCCACAGTGCGAGGATCCCCTCAGCGAAGTCTCAGATTAACTTATGTAACGTTGCTGCTAGCCTACCATGATTCTTCGATCGTTCCTGGGATTGCCAGATTATCGGGACACAGCGCCCATCCTAGACCGCAGACCCCATAGCCCTAGCCTAGAAGCGAGGTAGCTCAATCTCAGGCCGCGTAAAGGGGAGTTCCTGATTAATGGCCTCCATCTCCTGGGCGACCAAGGGGTTCACCTGGTGCAGGTGGGATTTCAAAATTTGGCCGAGGCGATCGTGGTAAAAGCGGTGGAGGCTGTGGTGGGGCGTAGCGGGAAAGCCGCGCCGTTTTTTGTGGGATCCCCCAGCACCGGGATCGAAGACTTGGACCCCATGCTCGATCGCCCACTCGATCGGCGTGTAATAGCACGCATTAAAGTGCAGACAGTCAAATTCCTGAAAACTGCCCCAATAGCGGCCATAGAGCCGATCGCCCTTATAGACACAAAAGGACATCCCCACGGGCTTGAGATCCGTGGCATCCAGGTCTGCCCCTGGTTCGATCGCGGCTTCCTGGCCATCCGTGGGGGTATCCGTCGCCACCGCCGCCACCAACAGCAAGCGATGCCGCAGGGCATGGTGTAAATCCACAAAAAACGCCTTGGTGAGATATTTGCTGCCCCACCAGCCAAAGCGATCGCAGTGGTGACTATAAAAGCTATACATCTGCTCTAGCAAGCGGTGGGAGATCTGCTCTCCGGTCACCGTTGTTAGCCGCAACCCCGCCTTGGCCATCGCCTTGCGTTCCCGCTTGATATTGCGCCGCTGGTTGGCGTTGAACATGGTGAGGTAGTCCTCAAAGGTTTGGAAGCCTTGGTTATGCCAAACCGAGTTGTGGTGGAGCCAGGGGATAAAGCCCAGGGACTCCAAGCGCGATCGCCAGTCGGGATCCACATAGAGAAAATGACAGCCCGAAATACTATTGCGATCGCAAAAATGATCAATTTCCGCCACCATCGCCTGGGTCAAAGCCGCCTCATCTTCATCGGGATCCATCAAAAAGCGATAGCCCACCGCAGGCGTAAACGGCGACATCCCCAGCAACTTCGGGTAATACTCCACGCCCAACCGATGGGCCAAATCCGCCCACTGATGGTCAAAGACAAACTCCCCATAGCTATGGGCCTTGAGATACAGGGGGGCCGCTGCCACCAACCGCCGCTGAGGCGCAATCCCCGCCTGGGGAGGATCCTCCCGCCAGACCACCAAATGGCACGGTTGCCAGCCCGATCGGCCCGTGGCACTGCCAGAAGCCTCCAACCCCTGGAGCCAGTCCCACTCAAAAAACGGACTAACCAAAGGCTGAGCCAGAGCATCCCACTGCTCACGGGGCACCTCCGCCACTTGCTGAATCCAGCTCAAACGATAGCGAGTCTGTTGCAACTCTTTCATGGGGTTTGCCCTTCTCCACACTCTCCAATAGGGTTCCGCAATAGGGTTCCGCAATAGGGGTTCCGCAATACATCCAGATCCCGCAGATCCTAACCATAGCTCCCATCGCCCACCCTGGGGTGGGGGTCCAGCCAAAGGCCGTCTAGCCAGAGGGGGGCCAGCCATAAATTGTAGCGCGGGGTTTTTGGGCAAGCTTGGCCGATCGCATCGCTTTTCCAGACTCGTCCCAAGGAGCCGATCGAGTCTGTATGCAAACGTTCAGCTTTCAGCTATGCTAGATCCCTGTGGGATTTC
>JBMTWK010000449.1:0-3511 GCA_049452395.1 Prochlorothrix sp.
TAGAAGGTGAGTCATGGGTGTAGATAAACTCCAATCAGAACATTAAAACGGAGGTTAAGCAGCTAGGAGAAGCTAGAGCATGAGTTAGGCGGCAAGAATAAAAGTAATCTAAATCAATAGGGGCGTTTCAATTCTTAAATATCTATGATTCCCAAAAATTCTCGTGATCTTGGGTGAACTCAGACCCTAAAGGGAGGACACGATCGACGACGCAGAACGGCTCTAGAGGTTCCCTGGCCTTACAGGGGGAGCCGATCGATGGCCCGTTTAATTTAGTCTTCAGCAAGGCGATCGCGGCGGGGGCGGCATTCTCGTGCTGGGCTGGAACCTGGGAATGCGGCAAATATCAAGATGAGGAGCCAAAATCACCCTAGGAGAGGGCAAGTTTAGCTGAGCTTGGGGTGGGTGGCGGAAGTTATCCCTAAAACCTGCCCCTACAGACGTTTTGAGCCTTTCATAGAACTAGTCATAGCCCCAGGGTGTATCGCCAGGTAGCACTTGGCGCTTCAGGGTCGCTAGCTCTTGATCGACGGTTCCCATGAGGTCTGCATGTTCCAACTGATCAAAGCGATCTTCTAAGGGATCTCGGCTTAACTCTCGCATTGCGGCGGTTTGGGCCTCTAAGTCCTGAATGCGATCTTCCATTTGCTGAAAAGCTCCCCCTACACTGCCCTGATTCAGCTTGCCTAGCATTTCCGTCATCCGTTGGGTTGCCTCTGCCGATCGTGCCCGCACCACATAGAGATCCTTCTTGACCCGTGCATCCGCCAGTTTGAGATCCAACATTTTCAAGTCGGCCTTTAACCGCTGCACTAATTGAAATTGGTCTTTTCCCTGCTGCTCTAGGGATTTGACGGTCACCAGGAGGGACTGCCGCTGTAATAATGCCTCACGGGCTTGATCCTCCCGCCCTTGGCGCACCGCTGTTTCGGCCCGTTGATGCCAGTCCCGCGCCCGATCGATCGCCTGCCGACATTGGCGCTCCGTCCGTTTTTGGGTGGCGACGGCCTGGGCTACGGCTTGCCGCAGTTGGATCATTTGGTCTTGCATCTCCTGAATCATCTGCTCCAGCATTTTTTCTGGATCGTCCGCCTGATTCAGCCAGCGGTTGAGGTTGGCACGAGCCGATCGCAGCGTATCGTCCAGTAATCCCATGGCAGTCTCCCTTAAGGCGGTCCAACGAGCGGGTTAGCGGGCTTCACAGATCAGCCAGTTTACGGGCTGTAAACAAGTTTCACGGGCTTCAAATGTGAGGCATCCTCCTGTTATTGTATCCACTTCCCTTAAAACCCTCCCAACCCAGGACTGAACCGATCGCCCCATGCCCCTCCCCGCCCCCTTTGCGCTCCCGACTTTTCCCGCCCCGATCGACCTTGATGATCTGCTCTTGCCCTTTCAACACTTCGGCGTAAACCTGGGCCTGAGCCGCATTCAAACCCTCTTGGCTGCCCTGGGTAACCCCCAGAATCGCGTTCCCCTGCTCCATGTGGCCGGAACCAACGGCAAAGGCTCGGTTTGTGCTTATCTCACGGCAATTCTCACGGCTGCGGGCTATCGGGTGGGCTGCCACACGTCGCCTCATTTAGTCAGTTGGTGCGAACGGATTACGGTGAATCAAGTGCCGATCGCGGGGGCCGATCTCCGGCGGGTTTTGCAACGGACGATCGCGGCGATCGATCCCAACCAACCCCTGCCGACTTTATTTGAGGTGATGAGTGCGGCGACTTGGCTCTATTTTGCGGAGTGTGAGGTGGATGTGGCGGTGATGGAGGTGGGACTGGGGGGGCGTTTGGATGCGACCAATGTTTGCGATCGGCCCCTGGCGACGGTGATTACCTCCATTAGCCGCGATCATTGGCAGGTTTTGGGCGAAACCCTGGGGGAAATCGCGGGGGAAAAGGCGGGGATTTTCAAGGCGGGCTGTCCGGCGTTTGCAGGGCAATTGCCGCCGGCGGCGGCGGCGGTGGTGGCCGATCGTGCCCGTGCTGTGCCCTGTCCGTTAACTTGGGTTGCTCCGGCGGTTCCGGTCCCTCCGGTCGATCGTCCCGATGCCGATACTTTTGGTTCCGACACCTCCAGCCCCGATCGTCCCCAAACTCTCTCCTTCCCCCCCCTCCAAACCCTCACCAGCCACGGCATCACCTACCGCATTGCCCTCCAAGGCGCTCCCCAGCAGCAAAACTCAGCCCTCGCCCTCGCCGTCATTCAAAACCTGCGCCAGCGGGGTTGGCAGATTGATGACGCGGCCCTGCAACGGGGGTTTGCCACGGCCCAATGGCCTGCCCGTCTTCAGTGGGTGCCCTGGGGCGATCGGCCTTTATTGCTCGACGGTGCCCACAATCCCGGCTCGGCGGTGGCCCTGCGGGCCTATGTGGACGAAATTCGGCAGCAATGGGGCGAAACTTCAGGTGAATCAGGTCCAGAGCGGGCGGGTACAACCTGGATGATGGGAATGCTCAGCACCAAGGAGCATGATGAGATTTTTCGGGCTTTGTTGCGATCGGGCGATCGGCTCCACCTCGCCCCCGTGCCCAGCCACAGCACCGCCGATCCCGCTCAGTTAGCCACCCTAGCCCGCAGTCTTTGCCCGGACCTCGCCCACTGCCACGCCCACCCCTCGATCGCCGCCGCCCTCGCCGCCGCCTACTCAGAACCCCCCGGTACGCCCACGGTGCTCTGCGGTTCCCTCTACCTCTTGGGCCATGTTCTGGAACATCAACTCTTGCTGCCCGGTTAGGAGCCGCTAGGGTTGGGGGAATCTGGACCTACAGCATGACGGCAATTCTTACCCCCGTTCTCGTGCGGGCCTCTTGCCCGCGAAGTGAGCGAGACGCTCACACTAAAGAGGTCAAACCTATGCTTGGGTCTACTAGCTCCGTAATTCTGCGAGGGTCTGGGTTCTTCCGCGTAGAAGCCTTTCGGTCTTGAGAGTGGGGCTGAGGGTGCTTCTCTTCTTGTTTCCTGCAACCCGCCAGACCCTAGATTGAGAAATTCGCCGGTTGTGGGGAATTTGTGGCCTTGGTTCTTAATTTTGGAGGATTTCTCCCCAGGGGTGCAAGACTGGAGCGCCTCCAGTGCTGGGGGGGTATGGCTCCTGAAGGGCCTTGAGATCGCCCCTCCCTGTGACGGCCCGTCTGCTCTGGTTGTGATCCCGATCGGCGAACCCCCCTGCCTTGCCCCAAAATCCCATCTCCCCAGCACCCTGTGATTCTGCGGACAGGTCGCCCCACCCCCGCCAAACCCCCCGCCTTGTCTCAACGAAAGTTCTATGAAGTTTCCATGAAGCTTTCATAAAGTTTTGATGAAGTTCAGTTGAAGATGTGATGGCAAGGCGGGTGTAAACCCTGAATAATGGGGACATCAAGCAAGGCTGAAATTTCGCAGTCCTTGCCAAGAGGGACATCGGAAGCCGACTGCAAATCGGCCCTCCCATGACGAGCGCATCGCCACTTACAAGGCATCTAACAGGGCATCACAAACTACAAAGCATCGCGAATTTAACCAAAAGCAT
>JBMTWK010000450.1:0-3510 GCA_049452395.1 Prochlorothrix sp.
GTCACCGGCACCTCTAGAATCCCCCCAAAGGAGCTAAACCACAGGCTCCCCGTCCCCGTTGCCCGCAGCAAAAACAGCGACTCTCCGCTAAAAAAGCCCTTCATCCCCTGAAACTGGCTGTCAATCTGCACCGTAGGCTGAGCCGCCACAAATCCCGACGACTGCACCATTAAGCCACCATAACCCGTTAGCTCGTAATGCTCAATATCCCCCGGCACACCGGGACAGACATAGACTTGGCCCGATTGGCCCTCGGCGGTGAACTCACTGATAAAAAATGACTCACCCCCCAGCATTCGGCCAATACCGGACATTAAGCCCCCCTTAGCCTTAGATTTCATCTTAATACAGCTATCCATAGCAGCCATGGCCCCAGATTCCACCAAAACCGTTTCCCCAGCGCGAAGGTGGAGGGTAAGGGCGGCATAGGCAGGGGCATGTTCGATCGTGTAGTGCTGGCCGCTTTGACTCAGGTTTGAATTTTGGCTCATGACAGCTCCTTGACTAAATAAAGGCCAAATCCGTTAAGCATTACGCGGGGGCAGACGACTGCCCACCAGTTGGCCAAAGGCACCGGCATTGTGGGTTTGGCAGTAGAGCTTACCCCGCCCCTCAAAGGTCATCACCAAACCTTCCCCGCCAAAGATAGCATTGAGCCAGCTTGTCCCGGCTTTGGTGATTTTGAAGCTTAAACTCTTTTCAAATGCCACAATATGACCAGTATCCACCACGTAGCTTCCATCTACGTCGATTTCATAGATACCCCCAAAGGAGTTCAAAAACACCACTCCCTGGCCACTGATATTGAGCCAAAAAATTGACTCCCCCGAAAAGAAGGACTTTAGCCCCTGAAAGCCCAAATCCACCTCAACACCGCCCGTACTGGCTAAATAACTGGTGGATTGCACCACAAGGCCATCGCTATCGCCCATTAGCATATAGTGGCGAATATCACCCATCAGCTTGGGGGCCAGATAGACCTCGGCGGGTTGGCTGCCCGATCGAAACCGACTGATAAAAATCGACTCCCCCCCCAGCATCCGCTTGAGGCCGCCCATAATGCCGCCGCCTTTGCCCTGGCGCAACGTGGTATCCGCCTCCATCTGGCCACTCATCGCCACCATGGCCCCCGCCTCCGAGAGAATCTCTTCATGGGGGTTCAGGCGCACATGAACGACGGCGCTATCCGGTTGTTTCAGTACATCAAAGTCCATAGTGAAAACCCGTAATGAAAACCCATAGTGAAAACCCATAGTGCAGGTCGCCTGCTTGACGGCCCGCTGCGGTAGCCCCGGTCTGAACCCGGTATCCCGGCAGCTTCAACCTTGCCCATACCAAACCTTGGCGCTGGACCTTTGGACGGCTCTGGCACTACCGCAGCTTGGGGGTGAGAAACTTGACTAGCCCGTCAATACTGCGGGATTGAAGATAGATTTTGCCCTGACCGGTGACGCGGTTGACCAGCCCCTCACCAGAGGTAATGGACCCCACCAAACCGCCCGCCAACTTGATATTCATCTTGAGTTGGGGACTGTAGGCGACGAGGTGCCCCGTATCGACGATTAGATCGCCATGGACCCGCCGCTCCGTAATGCCGCCGTAGGCTCCAAAGAAGACCAACCCCGGCCCCGAAACCTTGAGCTTAAACAGCCCTTCCCCCGCAATCCAGCTACTAAAGCCAGCCCACTGCACCCCCAGTTTGGCCGTTCCCATGTGGGCGATGTAGGCTCCGGGCTGGAAGCAGATCGATTCCCCTGCCTTGAGCTTGAGGCTGTGGATATCGCCAACGCTGGATTGGGTCAGCACCACCTGACGGGGGCTGCTGGTTGCGTTGCTAAAGGTGTTGACAAAGAGGGATTCGCCCCCAAAGAAGCGCTTCAGCAGGGCCGGAAAGAGGCCACCTGAAAACGCGGTGGTGTAGGTAATGGCCCCATCCATGCTGGCCATGGCTCCGGCTTCGGCCACAAGGCGTTCTCCCGGTTGTAGCTCAGCAAAAATGGTGGCAAAGGCAGGTTGATAACGGATTTCATACTTCACGGGAGTTCTCCCTAGCCCAATAGGGTTAGTGTGGCGGCTGATCGGGACTGGGGGCCATTTTGGCCTAAATTTCTTTAAGATTTCTTCGAGTCCAAGCGGCCCCGCTCCTGTGCCCTCAACCCTGCGCTCCCAATCCTGTGCCCCCCATGCGCCCCTGGCTAACCGGGCTGAATGTCGCTCAGGACCGAAATGCGCTAGATTTTTGTATCAGCTTACCCATGAGCTTACCCCTTGCCCATGCAGGATTATCCATGCAGGATCACCCATGATTGAAGTTGAGCAACTCACCAAGTTTTATGGCCCTTCCCCGGCGATCGCAGATCTGAACTTTAAGGTCGAGACGGGGGAGATTTTGGGCTTTCTTGGCCCCAACGGAGCCGGAAAAACGACGACCATGCGGATTCTGGCCGGTTACTTGCCTGCGAGTCTGGGCACGGCACGGGTTGCGGGCCATGATGTCCACACCAACCCCATGGCGGTGCGCCAGTCGATCGGCTACCTCCCCGAAAGCCCCCCCCTCTACACCGAAATGACCGTGCAAAGCTTTTTGCATTTCGTGGCAGCGCTCAAGGGAGTTCCAGCAGGCGATCGGGTCGATCGGGTGGATGCAGCCATGAGCCGCTGTGGCCTCAGCGATCGCCGCCGCACCCTCATCCGCAAACTGTCCAAGGGCTACCGCCAGCGGGTGGGCATTGCCCAGGCGATCGTCCACGATCCCCCTGTCATTATTTTAGATGAACCCACCGTGGGCCTCGATCCCCGGCAAATTCTGGAAGTGCGCCAATTAATCAAAAGTCTGGCGGGACAGCACACGGTGATTCTGTCCACCCACATCCTGCCGGAGGTCAGCGCCACCTGCGATCGCATCACCATCATTAACCAGGGCAAAGTGGTCGCCACCAACAGCCCCGAAAGCCTCCAAGCCCAAGTCAGCGCCGGATCCCTCAGCTACGACCTAGAAGTCGAGGGCGAATCCGAAGCCATCCTCCGGACCCTGCGCCGCTTGCCCGTGGTCAAGTCCGTCACCCTAGGGGATAGCACCGGGCTAGCCGACGGCCACCACCGCATCCAAGTCACGGCCCAGGACAGTACGGATATTGGCCAAACCCTCGCCGCTACTGTGGTTGGGGAAAGTTTCGGTCTTTACGAATTGCACCGCAACCGAGCCACTTTAGAAGATGTTTTCTTAAAGCTAACCATGACCGATCAATCGCTTCCGGCAGAGGATGCAGAGGCGACAGACACCCCGATCGAACCCCTCGAAACCCCAGCCTAGCCACGGGGATTGCTGACCCCTCGTTGCTGACCCCCTCGTTGCTGACCCTCTCGCCCCTCGTTCCCACGCTACCCCTCGTTCCCACGCTCTGCGTGGGAATGCCTCCCCTGACGCTCCAGCGTCCCTTCCCCTAACCCCCCCTCGTTCCCACGCTCCCCCTCCCCCTCGTTCCCACGCTCTGCGTGGGAATGCCTCCC
>JBMTWK010000451.1:0-3502 GCA_049452395.1 Prochlorothrix sp.
ACCCCCCATTATACCCCCTAAAATCACGACCCCGAAAATCACGACCCCGAAAATCCCAACCCCAAAAATCCCGGTCCCCAAAGCCCCAACCCCGAAAATCCCGACCCCAAAAACCCCAACCCCGCAAGCGCTAACCCCGACAATCCCAGCCTAGCAATTCCCCCCCTACCACCCCCACCCCCGCCCCAGTGGCTCACCCAGGTCCACCCCAGCCAGCAGGTCATGTTGATGTTGGGCTATCGAGTACCGGGGGTCATGGATCCGGCCTATGTGCCCCTGAAGCTGCTCTGTGCCTATCTGGGCAATGGCATGTCCAGCCGCCTGTTTGTCCAGTTGCGGGAGCGGCAAGGCTTAGCCTACGATGTCTCGGCGTTTTACCCAACCCGCGCCCTAGGATCAGCCCTGGTGGCCTATGGGGGCACTGCCCCAGAAAAAGCCGCGATCGCCCTCCGCGCCCTGCAACAGGAACTGCACACCCTCAGCCAGGAACCCTTAACAGCGGCAGTGGTGGCCAATCTTCAGCGCAAGGTTCTCGGACAGTATTTACTCGGACAGCAGACCAACGAGCAGCTAGCTCACCTCTTTGGCTGGTATGAAGTCCTAGGGCTGGGGCTGGGGTTTGATCAGGCCTTTCAAGAGCAAGTAATGGCCCAAACGGCAGCCGCGCTGTGGACCGTAGCCCAAACCCATTTGCAAGCACCCCTTGTGTCGGTGGTGGGGCCGGAGGCGACGATCGAAATGCTGACTGCGGGGTGGGCTACTATGTCTTGAAGTCTGTTCTTAACGTCTACTACTGAGGTTGGCCGTGGCAAAGGTTGTTCTTGAAAATGTGTACAAAGCGTTTCCCAGCCGCTCAGGGGCAGCAACCCTCCCTAGCCCGGATGCTTCCTCTGGACTGGTTCCCATTCTGAAGAACATTAACTTAACGATCCACGATGGGGAATTTTTGGTCCTTGTGGGGCCATCGGGCTGCGGTAAAAGTACGCTATTGCGGCTGATTGCGGGCCTGGAAACCGTAACAGCGGGGAAAATTCGGGTTAACGATCGCCCTGTCCAGGATCTCCCCCCCAAAGCACGGGATATCGCCATGGTTTTCCAAAGCTACGCCCTCTATCCCCACCTGTCGGTCTATGACAATATTGCCTTTGGGCTGCGGCGACGCAATCCAGGGGAGCAGAGCGATCGGCTCCGGGAGCCAAGCAGAACCGGGACAGCCGGAGCCAAGGCGATCGGGGCCAGTGACAGCCCTGTTCTAGCGCCCCGATCGATCGAACCATCCCCCAGTCTCCCCAACCTGAACCCCCGCCCAGGGGAACCCCTGCCCCAAGCGGCTCCCCCCTCTGGCCCAGAAACGGCCTCCGCTGTCTATCCCCTGCCCTCCCAGGACTCCCAGGCTTTCCCAGACCGCCGCGATCGCCCCGAACCCCAACCCCTGACCAGATCCACCCCCGCCAAAGCCCGCACCCCCAAGTCCCCGCTGCAATCCTGGCAACATTGGGGCCAGCAACTGCGCTTTGCCGCAACCCGCTCCCTCCCCGCCCCCCTGCGCTATATTCCCCCCCAAGAAGCTGCCATCCAGGCCCTGGTGCACCAAGTCGCCCAAATGCTCCAAATTGAAGCCCTACTCCAGCGCTTTCCTCGGCAACTCTCCGGCGGTCAAAAACAGCGGGTCGCCCTGGGTCGAGCGATCGCCCGCAATCCCCAAGTTTTTTTGATGGATGAACCCCTGTCGAACCTGGATGCCCAACTGCGGGCCGAGACCCGGAGCCAAATTGTCCAGCTCCAGCGGCAACTGGGCACCACCACAATTTACGTCACCCACGATCAAGTCGAAGCCATGACCATGGGCCAGCGCATTGCCCTGATGAACCAAGGCCAACTGGAGCAGGTCGCCACCCCCTTAGAGCTATATCGCACCCCCGCCACTCGGTTTGTGGCCTCCTTTATTGGCTCCCCCCCCATGAACTTTATTACGGTCCAACTGAAGAGTCCGGCCACGATCGTCCATGACCAGTTTCGGTTTACGCTACCCACCCCCTGGTTACCCGCCATTCAACCCCATTTGGAGCAAACCGTGGTTTTGGGGATTCGGCCTGAGCATTTTGATTTGGGGGGGTCGGCAGTAAAAAACCTACCCGTGGTCATCGATCGCATTGAAAGCTTGGGCAGCGATACCTATTTAACCGTGCATCTAATTGAAACCTCAGAGTTGCTCCAGGTGCGCGTAGACCCGGAAAAGCAGTTTATCGTTGGGCAGATGATTCATTTATCGATCCGGATCGAGCATCTCCATTTGTTTGATGCCCAGTCCGATCGGGCGATCGCCCACGGCCCCGTCCTAGCATAGGGGGAGTTCAACAGACAGACTGCCATCGCCCCCAACAGTCCTCCTTTGCCTTTTGTGTAACCCTATGCCTTGGTTTTTCTCAAAATCCTCCCGCTATCGACCCCAGTCTCAGTCCCCCGCTAACACTCCGCCAAAGACTTCCGCCCCCTCCAAAGCCCGCTCTCAGCCCAAATCCCTCTCCAAACCCAAACCCGCTCCCAAATCGCGCCCCAAATACAGCACCCTCATCAAACCCCACAGCTTGCCTTGGTGGGATATCCCCCCGTTTGAGTGGGGCGACCCTTACCATTGGTTAATCACCCTGTCCTGGCCCGTCTTTATCAGCTTTATGGGCTTAATTTACCTGGGGACTAACTTATTTTTTGCCTGCCTCTATATGCTGCAACCGAACAGCATCCAGGGCGCAGAGCACAACTTTCTCAATGCTTTCTTTTTCAGCATCCAAACCCTAGCCTCGATCGGCTATGGCGCTTTCACCCCCAACACCCTCTATGCCCACTTCCTCGTTGCCATCCAAGCCTGGACCAGCTTGCTCATTTTTGCCCTTGTCACCGGGTTAATGTTTGCCCGGTTCTCCCTGCCCACCGCCAGGGTTCTCTTTAGCAATGTCGCCGTTATCTGCCCCTTTAATGGCGTTCCCACCCTAATGTTTCGCGTCGCCAATCAACGCAGCAACCGCATCCTAGAAGCCCAAGTGCGGGTGAGCCTCTTCCAGCGGGAAATCACCGAAGAAAAGCACTTTATGTATCGGTTTTATGACCTGAATCTGCTGCGGAGCGAAACCCCCAGCTTTGGCCTAACCTGGATGGTGATGCACGAAATCATCCCCGGTAGCCACCTCTATGACAAAACCCTAGAGGAGTTAGAACAACAGGAAACCCAAATCTTTGTCACCCTTACCGGCTTAGATGAAACCCTCTCCCAGGTGATCCATGAATATCATATCTATGAGGTTCAAGATCTCAGATGGAATATGCGCTTCGTCGATATTTTATTCACGGACGATCGGGGCTATCGTTACATTAACTATGAACACTTTCACACCGTTGAACCAGAACCCACTTTAACCCCCCGACCCCGATACTCTATTTTTCCGTAACGGGCTTAGTGGTGCAGAAAAGTCGTGAAAGGTTTGTCAGGCAGGAGTTTCAGCGA
>JBMTWK010000452.1:0-3500 GCA_049452395.1 Prochlorothrix sp.
TCTTCTAAAGTGGGATGCACCCGACGAAGTTGAGGATTCTTGTTAGAGTAGTACCCAAGTCAGTAGTACCCAAGTCAGTAGTCCCTAAGTCAGTAGTACCCAAGTTGTCCCCCGTTAGAGTAGTCCCTAAGTCCCGGAACCTGGTTGAGCTGTCTATCTCCCGCTTTCCGGTGATGCTCTCGCCCCCGCAACCGACTCTGCACCCCATGACAGTCGCTTTTCCCCAACCTCGATCGCCCCAACCTACGCCTGCTGCCCAAGATCTGGCGGCGGTTTTTGCCACGATCGATCGCCACAGTTGCCCCACCCACTACAATTTCCACCTTCACACCCTTCGCTCCGATGGCCAAATGCATCCCCGTGGCCTTTTGCAGCAGGCGATCGCCCACGGCCTGACGGGCCTTGCCATTACCGATCACCACACCCTCGCGGGTTATCGCGAAGCCCAACAATACCGGCAAGACCTCCAGCAAGACCTCCAGCAAGATCTCCAGCAAGACCCTCAGGATGATGCCCTGGTGACCCCTCGCGCCCTGCCCAGTCTTTGGAGCGGGGTTGAGATTACGGCTAAGTTAGCGGGCATTACGGTGCATATTTTGGGGTATGGCTTTAATGTTGATGCGCCGGAGTTGGTGCCCTATACGGGAGGGGCGGAGGTGCATCCGTCGGGTCAGCCCTTTCAGGCAGCGGAGGTGATTGCGGCGTTGCAGGCTGCGGGAGGGTTGGCGGTGTTGGCCCATCCTGTGCGCTACCGGAAGCCGCCGGAGGTGTTGATTCCTGCTGCTGCAAAGCTGGGCATTGATGGGGTTGAGACTTTTTACGCCTACGATAATCCGGTGCCTTGGCGGCCCAGTGTTGCCCAAACGGAACGGGTCCAACAGCTTGGTAGCTCCTATGGGCTGTTCCAAACCTGTGGCACTGACTCCCACGGCCCTACTTTGCTCCAACGGCTTTAGTCTGTTGACGCTCTGTTGACGCTATCCCAATATCCTGTGAATTCCTATGGGGCACCACCATTCCCACGCCGATCGTGATTTGCCTGATCGTCACGATTCCCCCGCCGATCGCGATGGCCAATCTGGTCATGCTTCTGGTCACCAATCTGGTCATTCTTCTAGTCACCAATCCAGTCACCAATCCAGTCACCAATCTGGTCATGCTTCTGGTCACCAATCTGGTCATGCTTCTGGTCACCAATCTGGTCACCATTCCCATGCTGGCCATTCCCATGCTGGCCATTCCCATGCTGGCGCTTTTAGTTCTGACTTGGGGGCTGCGGCCCTGTCCTCTACCTCACCCTTAGCGGCCCAACGGCGGCGATCGGTGCGGCGGGTTTTGGTGGGCACCTTGGTGCTTAATGTCATTGTGGTGATTCTCAAGGCGATCGTCGGCTGGTGGACTGGCTCCCTCAGTTTGATGGCCGATGCTCTCCACAGCGTCACCGACAGCCTCAACAATGTGCTGGGCTTGGTCACGAACCGGTTGTCATCCCCGGAACCCGACTGGGATCACCCCTACGGCCACCAGAAATTTGAGGCGATCGGTGCCCTGGGCATTGCGGCCTTTTTGGGAATTGCCTGTTTTGAAGTTCTAAAAGGTGCAGCAGAGCGGATCTTGGGGGGGGTGAAGCCGATCGACGTGGGCAGTGTAGACTTGGCCATTTTACTGTTGGTGCTGGGAATCAATATTTTTGTGGCCTTTTATGAGCGGGCCGTCGGTCAGCGTCTCCAGAGTCCGATCCTCATTGCCGATGCCCACCACACCATGTCGGATATTTGGATTACTTTGAGTGTTTTGGCAGGACTGTTGGGGATTTGGGTCTTTAATTGGCCGTGGTTAGATGTTTTTATGGCTTTCCCTGTGGCATTACTGGTGCTCAAGAGTTCCTGGGCGGTATTGCGGGATAATTTGCCGTGGCTAGTGGATGAGGCGGCGATCGCCCCGGAAGCCATTCACCAAGTCGTCATGGCGGTGCCGGGAGTGACCAACTGCCACCAAATTGCCTCGCGGGGGCTGCTGGGGCGGCAGGTGTTTATTGATATGCACCTGATTGTGGCGGCAACGGATGTGCAAACGGCCCACGAGATTACTGAGGCGGTGGAAGCGCAACTGATGGAGCGCTATGGGCCGGTCCGGGTGACGATCCATGTGGAACCCCCGGCTTACCATGAAGACCAAATTACCTATCAGTCCTAATGGGACGATTGGACAACTCGCGCTGAGTTGCGGCGACCTCCGAAGAATCCCCCTGGGAGGGCCGATTTGCAATCGGCTTGCCTGTCTTCTCTCCTGGGAGGGCCGATTTGCAATCGGCTTGCCTATATTCTCTCCTGGGATCGCCGATTTGCAATCGGCTTGCCTGCTTCGCTCCGGCTCAAGGGGGAATTTGCGGCGATTTAGCACGATCGGCTAAAAAACCATATCGAGATTCAACTCTCGCAGGTCCACGCCGTAGAGATAACCCTCGGTGCTGCTCCAGGTGGCGATCGCCAAATTCGTATCATCCAGCCGCGTCATCGCCGTCAGGGTTAGGGGGGTGTCTGAGTCGGTGCCGGGGATTTGGAGCCGTCCTACGGTGTTGTAGTCTTGATCGAGAATGAGAATTTCGCCTTGGCGATTGGCAACGCAGAAGCCCCAGGTTGTGGCTAGGAAGAAGTCCGGGGTGATCGAGAGGGGAATGCGCTGCATTCGGAAGGGTTTGAGGTCCAAGAGCAGGAGGCTACGATCGTGTTGGGGTTCCCGCGCCAGCAGTCGATAGGGTTTGGGGGTGAGGACACAGCGATCGATCGTAACCCCCAAGTCCAACTGACCAAACCATTGCCCCCGGCGGTTAAATAGCTCCAGCACACTCCTACCCTGGCGCTGCCCCACCACTAGCCCATGGGTTATATCAAAAATCAAAACCTGGCTGACCTGGGGTGCTTGGACCAACAGCCGCCGCGCCGGTCGATCGCCAAACACCGCCCGCAAATCCTCCAAAATATCGGACTCATTGCCCGCCTCCGTTGCGGGGGATCTGCCGCGATCGTCGATGGCAATGGGGAAAATAGCCGTGGGAGAAGGAGTCGCCATCGTAGCGGGGTAAAAACGGGCCGGAAGCCGACCAATTTCCAGCACCGTGCGCGAGGGTGCCTTGGGAATGGGGGTTGTGACCGCAAACCAATGGCCATTGGGCGCAACGGTAAACTTGGCCGTGGCATTATCCCCCTGGTACACCCCCCCAAGGCATCGGGGTTGGGGAGCGAGGCCAAGAGCTTGTTGTTTGGGGTTTTGTTGGGCCTGCAACTGCCATAGCTCAATCCGGGTATTGAGCAGCAGCCAGCAGCCTAAGGGCGTGCTGACGAGTTCTTGGATTTCTTCGAGGACTTTATGGCGAAAAAAGGCGGGATTTTCCGTGCAGAAGTCACCATTGGGATGGACGGTACAGTTCAGGCGTTTGCCCCCCCCTTTGTACAGGGCCAAGATGGGCTGGGCTGGGTTAGCACTGGGGCCAGCGGTGG
>JBMTWK010000453.1:0-3497 GCA_049452395.1 Prochlorothrix sp.
AATGTCTGTGTGCCTAATGTTTGTGCGCCTAATGTCTGTCCGCCTAAGTTGTATGCCCAATTCATGATGAAACTGCTATGACCGTGATTCTCGTCATTGAAGATGAACCCCAAGTCCGCAAGAATATCCAGGAAATCCTGGAGCTTTCTGACTTTGTGGTCTATGTAGCATCCTCTGGTGCCCAGGGCTTGCGTTGTGTCTTTGAAATCCTGCCCGATCTCATCATTAGTGACATTATGATGCCGGAGCTGGATGGCTATGGTGTTTTCCAGGCATTGCAAGCAGAGGAAAGCACTGCCCGCATCCCCTTTATCTTCCTGACGGCCAAAGCGTCCCGGCAAGACTGGCGCACCGCCATGAATATGGGCGTGTATGATTATCTGATTAAACCCTTTACGCCCCAGGAACTGCTCGACGCGATCGAAACTCGACTGCGGCGCATGGATCACCTCACCCGGCCCTACAAAACCCAGTTGGCGGAAACGGCGGCCCATCTGCGCTATGTTTCCTGCCATGATTCCCTGACCCAGTTGCTCAATAACCAGGGCTTACAGCAGGTGTTTGGGTTATGGCAAATCCAGGGGAAAGCTGCGCCGGACCCGATGCACCTGGCCTCCGATCGGCCCGCAACGGTGCTGAGCAGTTTTGCCACGGGCTATCTGTTGTTGCTGCAAATTCAAAACTGGCCCTCTTTAGAGTCCCTGCTGGGCCAAACGCTGTCCCAGGAAATTTTGCAGCAGGTTGCGGCCCAAATCCAGAGCTATACCCACGCGCCCCCGGCCTCCAACGATCGGGCGTGTAATCTCTACCGCTCCCTAGACTCCAGCGTTTTAGACCCCGCCAATCCCTTACCGTCCTTTGCCCAGCTTGATACGCCGCCGGTTGCGTCCTTGGGGCAGGGGAGATTTGCGATTCTGCGGGCGGGGCAAATGCCAGTGGCGGCGGTGACGGAGTTTGTGGAGGGGTTGATCGATCGGCTCCAGCGGCCCTTGTACTGTGGGGAAGATGCTGAGCATGAGGTGGTTTTGAGGCCGATCGTGGGGCTGAGCCAGTGGCCTATGGATAGCCAGACCTTGGATGGGTTGCTGAGTTGTGGGGAGGTGGCCTTGGCCCAGTGCCAGCCGCCCAATCCCCGCCAGTATTGCTTTTATGATCCCCAGGATCGCCGATCGGGGCTGCGTGCCCTCCGGCTCACCAGCCAGTTGCACCATGCCCTCAACCAGAGCCAGCTCCAGGTCTACTACCAGCCCCAGATTGATCTCAATTCTGGCCACTGCATTGGGGCGGAAGCCTTGGTGCGCTGGCAGCTCCCGGAGGTTGGCTTTATTTCCCCGGCTGAGTTTATTCCCTTGGCGGAGGAGACGGGGCTGATTGTGGACTTGGGGCGTTGGATTTTGCGGGAAGCCTGTCGATCGGCCCAAGCCTGGTCGGCCCAATGTGGCGACGCGATCGCCCCCAAGGTGAGCGTAAACCTGTCGCCGCGCCAGTTCTATGCCAGCAACTTGATTCAAGACATTGAGGCAGCCCTTGCGGAAACCAACCTTGCGCCCCAGCGGCTGGTGTTGGAGGTGACGGAAAGCTTAGTCTTTGTGGATCCCAAGGTGGCCCTAGAGACCATGGCGACCCTCCGGGATTTGGGGCTGAAGATTGCGATCGATGACTTTGGCATTGGCTACTCGTCGTTGTCGGTGCTGCAACAGTTTCCCTTCAAGATCCTCAAGATTGACCAGTCCTTTGTGCGGGGGCTGATGGAAAACACCACGACCCAGGCCATTACCCAGTTCATTATCCAAATGGCCCAGAAATTGCAATTACAACTGGTGGCTGAAGGGGTGGAAACCCAAGCGGAGTTGGTCTACCTCCAGGAGCATGGCTGTGGCGTGGTCCAGGGCTACTATTTTGCGCCCCCGCTGCCCTTGGCGGAGTTTCAGCGCCAGTTTTTGCCGGGAGGGGGGGATTAGGCCAGGAATGGGCTAGGGCAGGACTGAAGTCAGTCAGGGGCGGGAGTCCAGCCAAATCAGCGGCTGAGCAGGCCACGATCTCCCATGACCGCGACTCTGTTGCAATGCTACGATCGCTCAAGCTGTCTTACCTGCATTCCAGTCTGCATGGGTTCCAGTTTGCCCTGGTTCCTGCCTGTTCTGCTGGGGATCGTCCCTACGACATCCATCGGTCTCCCTTGGTTTTTGGCCCTAAACCCAGGGTCGGGGAATTTTTCCCTGATCTTGTTTGCCCCTTAGGCTCAACCGTGACCCTGCGAGGCAGGCTCCTGCAACTCTACAACTCCCTCACTTTCACGAATGCTGCTCTATGACCTGTATTTTAGCGATTGAAGATGAATTACAGATTCGCCTCAATTTACAGCAAATCCTAGAATTGGGCGGATATGAAGCGCTAACTGCCCAGGATGGCCAAGAAGGGCTGGAACTTGCCCGAAAACACCGTCCGGATCTGATTATTTCCGATATCATGATGCCGAGACTCGATGGTTATGGGCTGCTGGAGGCGCTGCGTCAGGATCCAACATTTGTGAACACGCCCGTGATTTTACTCACGGCCAAGGCCGATCGGCCTGATCAGCGTAAGGGCATGGAGCTGGGAGCAGATGACTATCTGACCAAGCCTTTTACCCCTCCGGAGCTGTTGGCGGCAGTGGAGGCGCGTCTCAGCAAGAAGATCAGCCAAACTGAGGCCCAAGAGCAGAAAATGGAGGAGCTGCGCCAAAATCTAAGCCTTGCGCTGCCCCACGAACTCAATACGCCCCTCAACAGCATTATGAGCTTTACGCGGCTGTTGCTGGATACCCCCAACGCTTGGGAGCCTGAGGAAACCCAAGAAATGCTGGGGTTTGTCTATAGTTCAGCCGAACGCCTGTATCACACGATCCAAAACTTTCTGCTCTATGCGGATTTGGAGCTAAAGCTCAAGGATGCGGCCAACGGTTGGCAGCGGGGAGCCTTTGATATTCCCCTCCAGAGTTTGGCTAACGTGGCCGAACTCCAGCTAGGGAAGCTGGACCGCTTGGCAGACTTGCAGATGATGCAGCTACCGGATGTGTTACTGTGGATGCCCCAGCGTTATGCCCATACCTTGATGATAGAGTTAGTGGATAATGCGGCTAAGTTTTCCGAACCGGGTGCTCCGATCGTCATTGAGGGTGAGGTCCAGGACGACAAACTGGTGCTCACGTTTAAAGACTGGGGTCGAGGCATGACCGCAGAACAAATTCAGCAAGTGGGAGCCTACGTGCAGTTTGAGCGGCGCATTTATGAACAGCAGGGCAGTGGGCTGGGCTTGGCGATCGTCAAACGCATCGCCCAACTGCTGGGGGGCAGTCTAACCCTTCAGAGCCAACCGCCCCAGGCCAGTGGTGCGAGTCCTGCAACGGGGGCCGATTTGGCGACGACTCCGGCTCATACCGTTGTTACCCTGTGTCTGCCCTGTAAGAGCTAATTTATAAAGAGATTTTTAAGGTGGACCGAGGATCCCCAAGAAGT
>JBMTWK010000454.1:0-3496 GCA_049452395.1 Prochlorothrix sp.
ATCGCCCCTCCCAGCATCCACCGGGCCGTTTGATTGTCCTGTACGGCGGCGACGGTTGTGGCAAAACCACCCAAATCCAACGGCTCTACCCCTGGCTCTGTTCCGCCGATCCCTGGCCAAACAGCCAAAACCGGCCCCCCGCCCTTCACCTCACCAAGGAACCGGGCGGCAGCGAACTGGGGCACAAGCTGCGATCGATCCTGCTCAACCCCCAATTGCTCAACGCTCCCATCGCCGATCGGGCCGAGCTATTTCTCTACGGAGCCGATCGATCCCAGCACATCGAACAACTGCTAAAACCCTGGCTTGCGGCGGGGCATTGGATCCTGTGCGATCGCTACACCGGCTCCACCGTCGCCTACCAAGGCTATGGGCGGCAGCTTGACCTAGACCTCATCCACACCATTAACCACCTGGCCACCGGGGGACTGCAACCGGATTTGGTACTCTGGCTCGATCTCCCCGTCGAAGACTGTCAAGCGCGACTGCGGGCACGGGGCAACTCCGATCGCATGGAAGCCGCCCAAGCTGACCAAACCGCCTTTGCCCACCGCATTCACCAAGGCTTTGCCGACCAAGCCGCCCAGGATCCCGATCGGTGGCTCCGCATTTCCGGCACGGGATCGATCGAGACCGTGGCCGATCGCCTCCAAACCGCCCTCCGCCACTGGATCGCCACCCTCCCCTAAACAGGGCGCGGTCGCGCCCATCAAGAGTTCCCACGCAGAGCATGGGAACCAGGGTAAACCTTCGTTCCCACGCCGCCACTCACCCTCGTTCCCACGCCACCACTCACCCTCGTTCCCACGCCACCACTCACCCTCGTTCCCACGCTCCGGCGTGGGAATGTATCCCCCGACGCTCCAGCGTCGAGTCCTGTTAATCCGTTACCAAACCATGCTCCAAGGCATAGCGCACCAACTCCGTGCGGCTATTGGTGCCCGTCTTGCTAAACAGGCGGCTCACATACTTCTCCACATTGCGCACACTGGTATCCAACTCCTTGGCGATTTCCTTATTCATCAGCCCCTTCGCCACCAAATTCAACACACTTTGCTCGCGGGGCGTAAGGTCAATCTTGACCGGCGTGGCATGTTGAACCATAGAAGGCCGCTGCACCAATAAATTGCGAATTTCCTCAATTTGGCGAGCCATCGTATTAATATCCGTCGTTTCCCCGCTCTGGAGTTCACTCACCACCACCGCCCGACGGGTCAGCAAATTTTGGACGATCGTCACCAACTCATCGGGATCAAACGGCTTCGACAAATAGGCATCACACCCCGCTTGGTAGCCCTGGATCCGATCGCTCGTCATCCCCCGCGCCGTCAGAAAGACCACCGGCAACGCCTTAAAGCGATCGTCCCCCCGCATCTGCTGCAAAAACTGATAGCCATCCACACGCGGCATCATCACATCCGTAATCACCAAATCCGGGCGCACCTGTTGCAGCTTATCCCAGCCCTCCTGGGCATCACTCGCCACATCCACCACAAAACCATCATCTTGCAGATAAGCCTGAACAGACTCACGGATGCCCGGTTCATCATCCACTAACAAAACTCGTGCGGTTGTCATGAAACTTTTGCCTTCTCCGTAGGGGTTGCGTGTAAGGATTGCGTGTAAAGGTTGCTGATCAAGGTTGCGTGTAAAGGAGGGGTTGAGAAAAACGGGGGAAATTCACTCTGGGAGGATCAGTCCTGTCGTTGAGTCCTGTTGGCTAGCCTTGTGGTCTAGCCCTGTTCTTCAGTCCTGCACTCCAGTCCTGCACTCCAGTCCTGTCGCTGATGACCAGTGTACCAAGCCGCTTTCCCTGGGTTGGGGTAGGGTTCAAGGACGGATTTCCCAACGAGTTGACCCCCCTCCCCCCCCCTCCCCCCGGCCAACATCCCCCACAGCCCCCCCCTAGGCAGAAGAACCAAGGCGCGATCGACCCGATCGCCAGCCCCCCCTCTCAAAAAAACGCCGATCCGGAGATTACCGGCCTTTGCTAGACTGGAAAAGATTGGATCTGCCTCTTCAGACGCACCCATACGCACTCGTCCGGGCATAGGCCAAGAAGTCCTGAACGCCGAGGATTCTCAGTGGGATTTTGGACAGGTCTAACGTAATCGGATTCTAATCGGATTGTAACCATTCAGGGGGTCACGGAAGAATGCGGGTTTCAGGCTCTGAAAATCCTGGATTGGTATGGTTTGAGCTGCTTCGGACTCCGATCGAAGGGCTGAAACCCTACTAACTTCGTAGACCCCTGAATAGTTACATCGGATTCATATTCATAGCTCGGCCATTTTCGGCAGTTAGGAGGAAAAAACCTTGGAAAATACCCTTGGATTAGAAATTATTGAAGTCGTCGAGCAAGCGGCAGTTGCTTCCGCTCGCTGGATGGGGAAAGGCGAAAAGGACACCGCTGACCAAGTAGCTGTAGAAGCCATGCGTCAACGCATGAACCAAATCTACATGCGCGGTCGCATCGTCATTGGAGAAGGGGAGCGGGACGAAGCCCCCATGCTCTACATCGGCGAAGAAGTAGGCGTTTGCACCCGTGCCGATGCCAAGAACTACTGCAACCCCGAAGAACTGGTCGAAATCGACATCGCCGTTGACCCCTGCGAAGGCACCAACCTCGTCGCCAAAGGTCAGCCCGGTTCCATGGCTGTGCTCGCGATCGCCGAAAAAGGTGGCCTCTTCCACGCCCCCGACTTCTACATGAAGAAGCTGGCCGCCCCCGCCGTTGCCAAGGGCCATGTGGACATCAACAAGTCCGCCACCGAAAACCTCAAAATCCTCTCCGACTGCCTCAACCGCTCCGTTGAAGAACTGGTCGTCGTTGTCATGGATCGCCCCCGCCACAAGGAGCTGATCAGCGAAATCCGCGAAGCCGGTGCCCGTGTTCGTCTGATTGCCGATGGTGACGTGTCTGCGGCCATTTGTTGTGCCTTCTCCGGCAGCAACATCCATGCACTGATGGGCATTGGAGCCGCTCCCGAAGGCGTGATCAGTGCAGCCGCCATGCGCTGTCTGGGTGGTCACTTCCAGGGCAAACTGATCTACGACCCCGCTGAAGTCAACACCCCTGAGAGCGAAAAGTGGAACCGTGAGGAAAACTACAACCGCCTCAAGGAAATGGGTGTAACCAATCCCGACCAAGTGTTTGAAACCGAAGATTTGGCCTCCGGTAAAACCGTGCTGTTTGCAGCTTGCGGCATTACCCCCGGTACCCTGATGGACGGTGTGCGCTTCTTCCACGGCGGTGCCCGGACCCAGAGCCTGGTTATCTCCACCCAATCCAAGACCGCCCGCTTTGTGGACACCATCCACATGTGGGATAGCCCCAAGAACCTGCAACTGCGCTAAGAGCAGCTTGAAACTGGCTGGAGGCTGGGTTTCGGCCCAAAATCGCTAATCTAGGCTTCAGGCCGATCGAGATGTAGAGACGTTGCGGGCAACGTCTCTACCGGTTTTAGGGCATCGCGCAAAAGAATCAAGCCACTAA
>JBMTWK010000455.1:0-3494 GCA_049452395.1 Prochlorothrix sp.
GCGAACCCGGGTTGGGATGTGTACGTGCGGGGTGGGCGAGAAAATACCGGACTGGATGCGGTGACCTGGGCCCAGGATGTGGCTCAGCGGGGGGCCGGAGAATTACTGATCACCAGCATGGATGCGGACGGAACTCAAGCGGGCTACGATTTGGATCTGACCCGAACGATCGCGGAGTCTGTAGAAATTCCAGTGATTGCCTCCGGGGGGGCAGGCAATTGCCAACATATCGGCGAAGCCCTCACCACCGGCAAAGCGGAAGCCGCCTTATTGGCCTCCCTGCTCCACTACGGCCAACTCACGATCGCTGAAGTGAAAGCTCATCTGGCCCAAGCGGGGATCCCGGTGCGCCAAGGGGCTTAGGCCCACTCATAGGTATGGCGTGCTGTCAAGGCGAGGGCCAGGGCATCCGCAGCATCATCGGGACGGGGAATATGCTGGAGGTCTAATTCTCGGGCAACGGCTTCCTGCACTGCTATTTTTTCCGCATTGCCATAGCCCGTTAAGGCTTGTTTGACCTGAGCAGGGGTAAACTCCGTGGGGATTAGGCGTTGCTGATTGAGCACTAGTAAAATTACCCCCCGAGCTTGGGCCACCAAGATGGTATTGCTCATGCGATAAAAGAAAAACTTTTCAATGGCGACCCGATCGGGTTGGGTTTGCTTGAGGAGGGTCGTTAAGTCTGTATAAATGGTTTCTAGCCGATCGCCAATGGGGGTGCGGGCCGGTGTTTGAATGATGCCAAAATCAATTAACCTAGGCAAAGTATCGGGACAGTCTCGATCCACTTCGATCAAGCCATACCCCACGATCGCTAAGCCGGGATCTAGTCCTAAAATTTTCATCGATCGTCCTCTACCCTGACCCCTGTGATGCCCCGCTTTCCCGAAAAAGTGTCTGCCCCAAAGCTTGTTGCCTTCCGCCTTGCCTTGCCAGGGTGGAAACTCCCGATCTCCCTCTTGTGCTGTTGCTTGGCAGTGGGGATCAGTAGCTGCGCGAATACGGCCCTGGGGCAACGGATCGAGCAAGCTCTAAGCATTCCCAGTCCACTACCCCGGACTGAGGAAACCCCCATTGCCACAGTGGAACCGAGTCCAACAGCAGAAAATCCGACGATCACTCCTGAGCCGCGCCGCTCTCCCACCTCAAGCCCCGATAATAATACAGAAGAACCACAAAGTCCATCGCCCCTACCGACGGTCTCTCCTACGATTTCAGGGACTGAAGGGGCAACGCTGGAACTGCCGATCGCTATCACCCCCACCATTGAGTCCGTTTTAGCTTTAAATCTGATCAATGTGCCCACCACTCCCGCCAGTGTCTGGGAGCAATCCGTCACCCGTCGTCAATTTGCCCGTTGGTTATTTGAACTCAATAACCGGCTCTATGCCGATCGTCCCGGTGAACAAATTCGGGCCAGCAGTACCAATGCAACCCCCACCTTTCAGGATATTCCCCGAACCGATCCAGATTTTGTCTTGATTCAAGGCTTAGCGGAAGCGGGCATCTTGCCCAGTCCCTTGCGGGGCAATACCACCGCCACTCAGTTTCGTCCCGATGCTCCCCTCACGCGAGAAGCAATGGTGCTCTGGAAAGTGCCCTTGGATGCTCGTCAATCCCTGCCCGCCGCCACTATCGATCGCATTGAGCAAACCTGGAATTTTCAGGACAGTCAGCAAATTAGCGGCGAAGCCCTGGGAGCGGTATTACTGGATTTTCAAAATGGGGAGTTATCCAATATTCGCCGCGTCTTTGGCTACACCACCCTCCTACAACCCCAGAAAGCCGTTACCCAAGCAGAAGCGATCGTGGCCCTCAGTTATTTTGGGTTCCAAGGTCAAGGGGTTTCGGCAGCCAACCCTCCCGCAAACCCGACTAACGAGACTTCGCAATAAAGATTTCAAGAGACTAGGACGATCGACCTGAGATCTCAACCGACCTTAAGCTGCACTTTCCCAATACCGACAGGCACTATAAGCGAGGGTAATCACCCCCACCGCGATCGCCTCTTCTTCCGGCATAAATTTGGGATGATGCAAACTGTAGTTAGGTTGATTCAGAGATTGAGGCTCCGGGCGACCCACCCCTAAACGGAACATGGCACCGGGCAGATGATCCAAATAAACCCCAAAATCCTCAGCCCCCAGGGACGGTTCCGGTAGGCGTTGTAACTGCTGCTGGCCAAAGGCTTCAATAAAACTGTTCTCCAGTAAAGTGGTGAGGTCTGCATCATTGAGCACCGCAGGCGTACCCCGATCGTATTGCAACTCATAGCTGGCTCCAAACATTTGACAGGTTTGGGCAACGATCGCTTCAATCCACTGGGGAAGTTTTGCATAGGTTTCAGGATGAAGGGAGCGGGCCGTCCCCTTCAGGGTGACCCGATCGGCAATGACATTGGGGGCGCGTCCTCCCTGGATTTGCCCAAAGCTCAGCACCACGGGACGCAGGGGATTATGGGTTCGGCTAATGGCTTGCTGCAACCCCGTCACCACCTGAGCCGCAATCCAGAGGGCATCGATCGCTTCGTGGGGTCGTGCGCCGTGTCCAGATTCGCCAATAATCGTAAGGGTAATATCATCCGCCGCAGCGGTTAAAGCCCCGATGCGAGTGCCAATAGACCCCACGGGAACCGAGGGAAACACATGGACTCCTAAGAGCGCATCAACATCCTTGATCGCCCCCGCATCAATCATCCATTGTGCCCCCTGAGCAATTTCCTCCGCCGGTTGAAAGAGGAACCGGATCCGACCGGGTAACGGCAATTCAGCCGCCAAGCTACTGAGCACCATCGCGGTACCTAAACCCACCGTGGCATGAAGATCGTGGCCACAGGCATGCATAATTCCCGGATATCGAGAGGCAAAGGGCAGACCAGTTTGTTCCGGAATGGGCAGCGCATCCATATCGGTGCGAATGCCCAGACAGCGGCGATCCGTTCCGGTACCGGGTAAATCGCCAACTAAGCCCGTCCGTCCCACAGATTCCTGAACCTGTAACCCCAAGGAATACAATACGCCCGCTAGATAGGCCGCCGTTTGATGTTCCTGACCACTGAGTTCAGGATGAGCATGAAGGTGACGGCGAATTTCAATGAGTCGAGGGGTAAATTGGGCTGTTAACGCTTGAATACGCTGAAGCATAAGTTTTGGCGAATGGTTGGGACGTTTCCCCGTAAGTTGGGTTGAGAGACGAAACCCAACAAGTCCAAAAATAAAAAGGCTAAAGAACACCTCGATGCATCGTGACGATCGCCCCTCAGTCTTGCCTGGGTACTAGTACTCCTTGGCTTAAGTTCACTGATCATCAAACCCCTTCTAGCTTCCCCTTGGTAAGGGGAAGGATCGGATTGGATCGGAGTCTCCCCCTTTTGCAAGCTACCGTATACACATAAGTCTCGTTGCAATCGCACAACTTGAGTGGATCCCCCCTAGCCCCCCTTGAAAAAGGGGGAACCGGATCAAAAGGCTCGGAAGTCCCCCTTACTAAGGGGG
>JBMTWK010000456.1:0-3493 GCA_049452395.1 Prochlorothrix sp.
TTGCAAAATTCGTTACAGCTTGTCATGGAATTCTGAAATCATGACAGACATCCAAGTTCCCATCCAGTAATCGCTTTAGAATAGATCGGTTTTTCAGTAGGTATGGTCTGCTTATGCCCCGCCGTAACGATTTGCGCAAAATCATGCTCCTTGGCTCTGGTCCCATTGTCATTGGCCAAGCCTGTGAGTTCGACTACTCCGGCACCCAAGCCTGCAAAGCCCTACGGGAAGAGGGCTATGAAGTGGTTTTGGTTAACTCCAATCCAGCAACGATTATGACCGATCCCGGCATGGCCGATCGTACCTACATCGAACCTCTTACGCCGGAGTTAGTCGCCAAAATTGTTGAGAAGGAGCGGCCCGATGCCATCCTGCCCACCATGGGCGGCCAAACGGCCCTCAATACTGCCGTGTCCCTCGCCAAGATGGGAGTCTTGGACAAGCTGGGGGTAGAGCTAATTGGGGCAAAGCTACCGGCGATCGAAAAGGCCGAAGACCGGCTCCTGTTCAAGGAGGCCATGGAAAAGATTGGGGTGAAGGTCTGCCCCTCCGGCATTGCCAACACCATGGATGAAGCCAAGGCGATCGGCCACCAAATCGGCTCCTTCCCCCTGATCATCCGCCCCGCCTTTACCATGGGGGGAACCGGTGGCGGGATTGCCTATAACCAAGAGGAATTTGAAGAGATCGCCCAATCGGGTCTCGATGCTAGCCCCATGTCCCAGATTTTGGTGGAGCAGTCGCTGCTGGGCTGGAAAGAGTATGAGCTAGAGGTCATGCGGGATCTGGCTGATAACGTGGTGATTATCTGTTCGATCGAGAACATTGACCCCATGGGGGTACATACCGGGGACTCCATCACCGTTGCTCCGGCCCAAACCCTGACGGATAAGGAGTATCAGCGGCTGCGGGATGCCTCCATTAAGATTATCCGGGAAATCGGCGTAGAAACCGGCGGATCGAACATTCAATTTGCGGTTAACCCCGATGATGGCGATGTCATTGTCATTGAAATGAACCCCCGCGTGTCCCGTAGTTCGGCCCTGGCTTCCAAGGCGACGGGCTTCCCCATTGCCAAAATTGCAGCAAAATTAGCCGTAGGCTACAGCCTCAACGAAATTACCAACGATATCACCCAAAAAACCCCGGTTTCCTTTGAGCCGACCATTGACTATGTAGTCACCAAAATTCCCCGCTTTGCCTTCGAGAAGTTTGCAGGCACCACCTCCACCCTCACCACCCAAATGAAGTCCGTGGGTGAGGCCATGGCCATGGGGCGGACTTTCCAGGAATCCTTCCAGAAGGCGCTGCGGTCCTTGGAGATTGGTGCGGCGGGCTGGGGCTGCGATCATGCGGAGAAACTGCCCAGTATCCAGCAACTGCGGCCCAAACTGCGGACTCCCAACCCCGATCGCATCTTCAACCTCCGCCACGCCATGCTCCTGGGCATGACCACCGAGGAACTCTATGAACTGACGGCGATCGATCCCTGGTTCCTCGACAAATTGGCCGAATTGCTGGAAACCGAGAAGCTGCTCAAGCGGACCCCCCTCAAGGACCTGGATGCAGAGACTTTGCTGGCGGTGAAGCAGCAGGGCTTTAGCGATCGCCAAATTGCCTTTGCAACCAAAACCACTGAGGACGAAGTGCGGGCCTATCGCAAGGGCCTCGGTGTCATCCCCACCTACAAAACCGTAGACACCTGCGCGGCGGAATTTGAAGCCTTTACGCCCTACTACTACTCTGCCTACGAGTCCCCGATCGAAGTCCTGAAAACCACCGATAATCTGGCCTCGGAACCGGCAGAAACAGAGGTTTTGGCCTGCGATCGTCGTAAGGTCATGATCCTTGGCGGAGGTCCAAACCGCATTGGCCAGGGGATTGAGTTTGACTACTGCTGCTGCCATGCCTCCTTTGCCCTAGGGGACGACGGCTTCGAGACCATTATGGTCAACTCCAACCCAGAGACGGTTTCGACGGACTACGACACCAGCGATCGTCTCTACTTTGAGCCGCTCACCAAGGAAGATGTGCTCAATATCATCGAAACGGAGCAGCCCGATGGGGTAATCGTTCAGTTTGGTGGCCAAACGCCCCTCAAGCTAGCCGTACCGCTGCAAAACTACTTCAACGATCCCAACTGCCCCGTTAAAACCCAAATTTGGGGCACTTCGCCGGATTCGATCGACACCGCCGAAGACCGGGAGCGCTTCGAGAAAATTCTGCGGGAACTGGACATTGCCCAACCCCCCAACGGCCTTGCCCGTAGCTACAGCGAAGCCCTCGCCTGTGCCCAGCGCGTCAGCTACCCCGTTGTTGTTCGCCCCAGTTACGTCCTCGGCGGTCGCGCCATGGAAATCGTCTACTCCGACGAAGATCTGGAGCGCTACATGACCAAAGCTGTCCAGGTCGAGCCGGATCACCCGATTTTGATTGATAAGTTCCTGGAAAACGCGGTTGAGGTCGATGTCGATGCCCTAGCCGACTCCACAGGGGCTGTGGTGATTGGTGGCATCATGGAGCACATTGAGCAGGCTGGCATCCACTCCGGTGACTCCGCCTGTTCCATCCCCACCGTCAGCCTTTCCGAGGCAGTGCTAACGGAAATCCGGGAATCCACGATTAAACTGGCCAAAGCCCTAAAGGTCATCGGCTTGATGAACATTCAGTTTGCGGTGCAGGGCGACCAAGTTTATATCCTGGAAGCCAACCCCCGCGCCTCCCGGACGGTGCCCTTTGTCTCTAAGGCGATCGGCGTGCCCCTAGCCAAGATGGCTTCCCGCGTCATGTCCGGCAAAACCTTGGCGGAACTGGACTTCACCCAAGAGGTCATTCCCCCCTATCTCTCGGTGAAGGAGGCGGTGCTGCCCTTCGATCGCTTCCCCGGTGCAGACACCATCCTGGGGCCAGAAATGCGCTCCACGGGTGAAGTTATGGGCGTGGATGTGGACTTTGGCCGTGCCTTTGCCAAGGCGGAACTGGGGGCTTCCCAGAAGCTGCCCCAAAGCGGCAATGTCTTTATTTCGGTGAACGATCGCGATAAAGCGGCCATTATCCCCGTTGCCCAGGAGTTTATTAACCTAGGCTTCAAAATTATCGCCACTTCAGGGACTTGCACTGCTTTGGCCGAGGCCGGAGTGCCGGTGGAACTGATTTTGAAGGTCCATGAGGGTCGTCCCCATGTGCTGGATGCCATTAAGAATGAGCAGTTGCAACTGTTGATTAACTCCCCGGTGGGTCAGGAAGCGCAACTGGACGATCGCAGCATCCGCCGCACCGCACTGTCCTACAAAATCCCCGTTGTGACGACGGTGGCCGGGGCTAAGGCGACGGTGGCGGCGATTAAGGCCATGCAAACCGCTCCCCTAGAGGTTAAAGCCATCCAGGACTACCACAAGGGCGTATAACCTTCTCGAAGGCTATATTTTCCTAATACCAGTGTGCAAGGGGGACTTTGATCGGGTGTTCTGCACTCGATCGGCCCCCTTGAATT
>JBMTWK010000457.1:0-3487 GCA_049452395.1 Prochlorothrix sp.
CCCATTACCTATGGGGGCCAGACCCTGCTGTGCTGTGCAATTCGGGATATTACGGAGCGCAAACAGGCGGCGGACCGGCTGACCTACCAAGCTCGCCACGACAGCCTCACCCATCTGCCCAACCGGAGCTATTTCCGCCAGTGCCTAGAAGAGGCGCTCCAGAAGGCGACCCTAGCCCGCAATTATGTGGCAGTGTTTTTCTTGGATTTAGACCGCTTTAAGGTGGTAAACGATACGTTGGGGCATCCCGTGGGCGATCAACTGCTGACGGATGTGTCCGATCGGCTGCGATCGAACCTCGATTCCCAGATTATTGTGGCCCGCTGGGGCGGGGATGAATTTACCCTGCTGATGCCCGATATTGAACACCCAGACCAAAGCCAAGCCTTGGCGGACCAAATTGTGCAGCTTTTCCAAATTCCCTTTCTGCTGGAAGAAGAAGAGTTCCATGTCACGGGCAGCCTAGGGATTGCCCTCTATCCCCAGGATGGCGAAGAAGCCGATATTCTGCTCAAAAACGCCGATATTGCCCTCTATCGCGCCAAGGACAATGGCCGCAACCGCTACCACTTCTACAGCCCCAGTATTGACGATCGGACCCAGGAACTCCTGCGCCTAGAAACCGACTTCTACCATGCCCTAACCCGTCAGGAGTTCTTCCTGTGCTACCAACCCCTGATCGACCTGGGCCGAGGGCAGGTCTACGGCGTGGAAGCGCTCTTGCGGTGGCGACATCCTCAGCTAGGGCTAGTTTCGCCGGGGATTTTCATTCCCCTGGCCGAAGAAACGGGCCTCATCAACCGCATTGGCGCTTGGGTGATGACGACGGCCTGTGCCCAGAATAAGGCATGGCAAGATCAGGGCTTGCCGCCCCTGCGCATGGCGGTGAACCTCTCCACACGGCAGGTCACCCAGCAGCCCGTTGCGTCTTTAATCCACCAAGCCTTGGCAGAAACGGGCTTGCAGCCCCAATGGCTGACGGTGGAAATGACGGAAAGCTCCTTTATGCAAGATGTGGCCGTGGCGGAACGCTGTATCCAGGACTTGCATAACCTTGGGGTTCGGGTTGCGATGGATGATTTTGGTACAGGCTATTCGTCTTTGAGCTATTTTCGCCAATTTCAGTTTGATATCGTCAAAATCGATCAAAGTTTTGTGCGGGATCTGGAGCGGGATCCGGTTAATTTGGCGATCGTCCACGCCCTCGTTGATCTGGTCCAGACAACCCAGCGGGATTTGGTGGTTGAAGGCATTGAGACCCCCGAACAGTTGCACCTGTTGCAAGCGGCGGGCTGTCAACTGATGCAGGGCTACCTCTTCTGTCAGCCCCAACCAGAGGAGACTCTCACGCCTTTGTTGCACCAGTGGAGCCAGGAGGGCGCGGTTCCCAGCACCCAAGGGACGATCGGCCCAGCCTGAGGGCAAAAGTGTCCCCATCCGAGGGCGATCGGGGCTGTTTTTTGCGGTTTTAGGGGGTTAAGTCCGGAAAGCGCGGCGATCGGGGGCGGCAGGGAGTGCCAAAACAGACCTGATTGGGGGGCATATCCTGCAAAACGGTGCTGTTCACGCCAATCACCGCATTGGCCCCAATCCGCACCCCTGGCCCCACAAAACACCGCGTGGCAACCCAAGCGCCATTTCCCACGGCGATCGGCCCGGTCACTAACCCAAAGGCCGAATCCCGAAGATCATGACTAGCAGTACAAAGATAGGTCTCCTGGGAAATCACCGCTTGGCGGCCAATCCAAATCGGCGCAATGCTATAAAACACCGCATCATCGCCAATCCAAGCATCATCGCTAATCGTGACGTGCCAGGGATAGGTAAAGCGGGCTGTGGGGCGAATATGGACCCGTTTGCCAATTTTTGCCCCAAAGAGGCGGAGTAAGGTACAGCGAATACCGTGGGCGGAGTGGTGGCTGAGGGGGAACACGATCGCCTGGAGCAGCCACCACAGCAGGATAATGAGACGCGATCGGCCTCGATCGGCCCCTGCGGGTTGATACTGGCGCAAATCGACCTGGGGCGCTTGATTAAGCCAGGGATCTTGGCTCGGATCGAAGGAGGACGGCATGGTTGGGGAGGGACCGCTACAGCCGACTGCGCAGGACCGCCAGGGTCTCGCCAAGCTGCTTTAGGCGCACTTCTAGGCGGTGTTTTTGGGCCATGGTTTGGCGCAGGGTTTGGTAGCGGGCAATGGCCACACTCAATCCCGGCAACTGATCCGGGGGACAGGGGCGCGACCAAAGTTGACCGTTTTGGTTCAGGCCACAGAGGCGATAGCCCTGCACCGAGCCATCAGCCCCCGTATCGGCTTCTAGCCAACCATCGACGATCGGCCCCTCCATGTAAATTGCCTGAATTTGGTTATGGACTTCCTCTAGCTCCAGTTGCCACTGGTTAACCACGGTGGCGATATCCTGCAACAGGCTCATGGCAAAGCAGGGATTGCTGCTGTGGCGGTGTTGGGTAAAGCCGGGAGTCTTAACCTTGGGGAGGCTGGGTTCCTTGAGGGAGTCGGTGGTGACGGTGAAGGGCTGGACGGTGATGGTGGCGTAGGAAGGCGCGGCCCCCGTGCGATCGCGGTGGGGGTAGGGCGCAGCCGCCACGGAGGCAGAACTGCTGGAGGGCTGAGGGTTAGGCATGGCGGGGAGGGCAGGAGAAGAGGGCGCAGGGGAAGAAGTCGCAGGGGAAGAAGTTGCAGGCGAGGGGGCGCTAGGGGCTGTGGTGCCGGAGTTTGCTGGAACTGGTTGCGCTGGAACTGGTTGCGCTGGAACTGGTTGCGCTGGAACTGGTTGCGCTAGACCCGATGCACTGGGTGCGTTGCTGCCCGGATTGCCCGGATTACCGATCGCCGGATTACCGATCGCCGGATTACCGATCGTCGGATTACCGATCGCCGGATTGCCGATCGTCCCATGACTGCCCGATTGAACACTGCCCGATTGAGCACTACCCGATTGAACACTGCCCGGTTGAGCAGTCTGCCCCCCCGTGGCCACAGGCCCGATCGGCGCTTCATCAGTATCCGCCTCCGGCTCTGGGCCAGATCGATCGGTCCCGATCGTCCCCGCTCCCAATCCCCCCGATCCCTGCATTGCCAGCCAATCCGCCGCTTGTTTTGCCGCCACATCTGCCGCCGTATCTACCGCCGCATCTGCCGCCGCAGCACTTGCCGCTAAAGCTGGATCTTGGCCCACAGCCTCCGATCGGGAAGAATCCGCCCCTTGGGCCGGGAGGCGGGGGAGGGACAGACGGGGGGCAACCCGATCCATCAGGCTCAGACTAGGGGCTGGGCTAGGGGGCGGAGCAGGCAGCGGAGCCACAACTCTTGCCTGGGATCGGCTGGGGAGGGTTGGCATTTGCACATCCCGCAGGGTCGATCGACTGCGTGCAGCCTGGGCGGGGCGAATTTGGAATGAGGGGTTAGAGGAGCAGGGTAAGCGCATCTGGAAGGCTATTGACACAATGGTTACAGTATGTGGAG
>JBMTWK010000458.1:0-3480 GCA_049452395.1 Prochlorothrix sp.
ACGATATGGGCTAAGTCCGGCAAAACTTCCGTGCGTAGCACCGACTGTCGCCGCAACCGTTCCGCTTCCTCCCCATCAAAGCTAGATCCCTCTAGGAGTTGCTGATACAGGCGGGGATTTTCAGCGATCCAACGATCGACACAGGTACGAATCAAACGGTGACTTTGGTTTGGGGAAACCAAACTTTGGCTATCCAGATCCAGACCCGCCCGATCGCGGTGGCGACTGGCAATTTGCAAGGCTAAGCCATGGAGCGTATTCACCGTGAAGCCCAGGGGCGGCAGACCCATCGCCTTTAAGTTGGCGCAAATTTTCGCCTTGAGGTTATTGGCCGCCGATCGCGTAAAGGTCACCACCACCAGATAGCGCCGCAGATTCAACTGCTCCCGCGCAATGGTTAGGGCTGCGGCTGCCGCCATCCCCGTCGATTTCCCCGCACCGGGCACCGCAGAAACCGCCAACTCTCCCCCCCGCCAGGTTGCCATGGCCTGCTGTCCGGGCCGCAGTTGCGCCAAAATCGCTGCCATGGCTTGCTCTCGTTGCACCATGGGATCAGTAATCAGCCGATCGGAGGAGGAGCGATCGAAATCCTGGCGATCGAAGTCTTGGCGATCGAACTCGTGCCGATCTACACCCGAATAACCAGAACCCGAATAACCAGAACCCGAATCATCGGCATCCAAATAATCAGAACCCGAATCATCAGAACCCGGACGATCGGGAGGCTGCTGAGGGGATACCACCCGATCGGACCCAGCCCGATCGCTCACCGCTTGCGAAATCATCTCATCTAAATTCATGCCGTTCCCCCTAGGCAGTGCTGTTAGGCTCTAGCGCTAGGGTAACCCATCACCAGACCAACCCCAAAGCCTCCCGCACAAACCTAAGAAAGATCCAAAGGTTCCCCCTCGCAATCCCACGGATTGGTATAAGAGGATATTTAGAGACGGACCGTTTCGACGGTTCTGCCTGTTCTATAGACCCCCTCTTCAAGGAGACTCATTGTGTACCGTCAACAACCCCCTCCCAATCTTTCAGCTATCCTAGTCGGCACGATCGTCGCCTTTCTCGCCACGATCGTCCTGAATGCCGTAGTCATTATTAACCCAGGCCAAGCGGGGGTGATGAGCATTCTCGGAAAAGCCCAAGATCAACCTCTCCTAGAAGGGTTTCACTTCAAGATTCCCCTTGTTTCTGTGGTTGATGTTTATGATGTCACGGTGCAGAAATTTGAAGTTCCGGCCCAAAGTTCCACCCGCGACCTCCAAGATCTAACCGCTAGCTTTGCCATTAACTTCCGCCTCGATCCCACCCAGGTCGTCTACATCCGCCGGACCCAAGGCACCCTCCAAAATATTGTCTCCAAAGTCATTGCTCCCCAAACCCAGGAATCCTTCAAAATTGCCGCAGCCCGTCGCACCGCAGAGGAATCCGTCACCCAGCGAGATCGCCTTAAAGAAGACTTTGATATTGCCCTAACGGAGCGACTCCAGAACTACGGCATTATTGTGCTGGATACCAGTGTGGTGGATTTGAATTTTTCCAAAGAATTTGCCAACGCTGTGGAAGACAAGCAGATTGCAGAGCAGCGGGCACAGCGGGCGGTTTACATTGCCCAAGAAGCAGAGCAGGAAGCCCGTGCAGAAGTGAACCGAGCCAAGGGTCGGGCCGAAGCCCAGCGGTTGCTAGGGGCCAGTTTGGATATTCCGGGCGGCGATCGGCTGCTGCGTCGTGAAGCGATCGATGCATGGCGGGCCGGAGGTTCCCCGATGCCTAAGGTGCTGGTTTTGGGCGGTGACGGCGACGATCACCCCATTCCCTTTATTTTCGACCTCAGTAGCCTAGAAATTACGGGGGATGAACCCCAGGGCACTCAACTGGCTCCCCTGCTAGAAAACCCCAGCCTCTAGCCGAAAAATAGAGTGCATCCAGATTTAGAATCCCTCACCCTAAATCCCTCTCCCAGAGGGCGAGGGACTTTGAAAGATCTGGCTCCCCTTCTAACCCTTGGGAGAAGGGGCCGGGGGATGAGGGGTGCATTTGTTCTATCCAACTCCCGTAGGGGCAGGTTTTTGAGTCAATCTCGGACCTAACCAGAGGATCAACCAAACCTGCCCTCTTTTGTGTTTTCCGACAACCCCCAAGAGGGCGTACATTAGGTTGGCAACTCCCCAGAGGGCGGGTTTGGGGAAATAGTCGTGATATCGCGAGATTTTTGGCAGAAACCCGCCCCTACATTCGGTTTATCCCTTGTATTCGATTAGGGTGGCTTGTTTGCCCTGCCAGCGGGTGAGGTAATACTGGCCTTGGCCGATCGCCTGGGGCACCTTAGACAGCACACAGTAAACGCTATACAACCGCGCATGGGAAGGCCGATCGCCGTGGCGACGACGGTACTGGTAAATTCGCCAACCCAGGAAGCCATAACCGGCTGGAATCAGGAGGCTGAGCAGAGCAATGATAACCGCTAGGGGCGGCAGGATCGGGATTAGCCCGATCGTCAGCAGCACCAAAAACAGCCAGACAACCGGCACGATCGCCCCCCAGAGCCAGCCGCTTTTATGCTCCTTCACCATGTACTGCTCTGGAGCTTTGCCATAGCGATCGTAGCCCTCCGCCACCGCCCAGCCCCCCCGGATCGATCGCCGCCACCACTGACTAAACCGCGTCATATCCGCATCATGGAGCGTCATCTCCCCCTCCAGCCGCCAAATCTTCCAGCCCAGCCGCCGCAGCCGAATACACATTTCCGGCTCCTCCCCACAAATTAAGCGCGGATCGTAGCCCTCCACGGCCTGCAACGCCTCCACCCGAATTAAGGAATCCCCCCCACAGGCACTAGCCTCCCCGATCGGCGTATCCCACTCCATATCCGCCAGCCGGTTATAGGGCGTAGCATTGGGGAAGCGCTCCCGTCGCCGCCCACAGACAACCGCCAGTTGGGCATCCGTCGCCAACTGAGCCAGCGCTTGGTCCAGCCAACCCGGATCGAGTTCACAGTCGCCATCGATGAACTGAATATAGGCGAGGGTGTCGGGGGGATGCTATTCCAGGAGGTAGCGCCATCCAGCATTGCGGGCACGGGCAGCGGTGAAGGGAATAGTCGTGTCTAGGGTGACCACGGCAATGCCCCGCTCCTGGGCACGATCGAGGCTGCCATCGGTGGAGCCAGAATCCACATAGACAATCTTGCGGGGGTCGGGCAACTGGGCCACCAGCGCCTCTAAACAGCGCACCAGCCGATCGCCCTCATTGCGACCGATCGCCACGGCCCCCACCTGCCCCACAAGCCGATCGCGATCGGTCTGCCCCAGATTTCCTGACCCCAGATTTCCTGACCCCAAATCCACCATGGCAACGGTACTCCCCTTCATCACTTTAGACATTGGTTTTCTTAGCCGCTTCCATCAGCCACACCCCAACCTACGCAACGATTTCCGCTCCGTCAATCCATCACTGGGGCAATCCCCAAGCGGACAG
>JBMTWK010000459.1:0-3470 GCA_049452395.1 Prochlorothrix sp.
ATCCCTTCGGCGACTGTGATACTGCGACTATGCTCTCTGATGCGATCGTGCAATTCATAGCTTTGAGCCTGCTGCGATCGTAATAGTCTTGCTTGTCTCCATCCTTTGGGGACCGCTTTACCCACATAAATAGGAATACGAAATTCAGTTCGATTAACTAAATTAAACTTACGGTAAATTCCGGATTTTGCAATGCAATAGAGGGCATAAACCCCTGTTCCATGGAAGCGCTCAGCGATCGGGAGTGAATGGACAGGGGTACCGTTGAAGAAGCGTACTGTATCCTTTATGATTTCATCAAAGTTTGGGGAAATATAAATATGCTTAGCGCGATCGAGCTGATTCATACCAGAATTCTAGCACAGGAAATAGAATTTTAGCTTATTGGAATTTTAACTGGCTAAACCGTAGCCTACCAAGATTTAGACAGATTAAAGGTTGAGTAAAATCTACACCGAGGGGACCAAGCTGTCAATGGGTGCAACCTATGCGGCGATCGATCGATTACGATAAGATCACACTCGTATCTCTGAACTGACTGGGTTATTTTTCCCTATGCCCCTGCGCCGACAATTAATCTGGATTATTGGCCTTATTGTCATTTTGGGCATGGCCCTGTGGCTGATTAACGCCCTGGGGAACCTCTATTGGTATATGTCCTATACCTCCCCCTTTTTGGCTGGGGTGCTGCTGCTCTTGTTTATTGTTCTGTTGGGCTGTTGCATTTTTGCCTTTGCCTACTATGCCAATCTGACCCGTGCCCCTCGCCCTCAAAAAGTCCCCCCCCAAATCCCCGCCGCCAAGGCCGAAGCTGCCGGAGAAAACCTGAAGGCCATTCAGAAGCAGGTGACCCAAATTCAAGACGAGGTGGCTCGACAGGCATTGCTGGCCCGATCGCGGCAAATTGCGGCGGATTTACGGCGGGGGGAGTGGCGCGTGGCGGTGTTTGGGACGGGATCGGCGGGGAAGACTTCCTTGGTTAATGCGATTTTGGGGGAGATGCTGGGGGAAGTGGGGGCGGCGATGGGGACGACCCAGGAGGGAGCGGTGTACCGGATGGGGATCCAAGGGTTGGAGCGGGAGATTTTGATTACGGATACGCCGGGAATTTTGGAGGCGGGGGCTGAGGGGAGCGATCGGGCCATAATTGCCCGTCAACTGGCGGTAGAGGCGGATTTGCTGCTGTTTGTGGTGGATAACGACCTCCAGCGATCGCAGTTGTTGCCCCTACGCGCTTTGGCTAAAATCGGTAAGCGATCGATCCTGGTTTTTAACAAAATCGATCAGTACACCCTGGAGGACCAAGAGGATATCCTCTTCCATCTTCAGGACCAAGTGGCGGGCATGATCCCCCCTGAAGATGTGGTGCCCGTGGCGGCCAATCCCCAGCCGGTGCGCCTGCCGACGGGGGAACGCTACGATCCGGCCCCGGAAATTATGCCGCTGCTGCGGCGCTTGGTGGCGGTGCTGCGATCGGAGGGGGAAGATTTAATCGCTGACAATATTTTGTTGCAGTCCCAGCGCTTGGGGGATGAGGCCCGCAGTTTGATCAATGCCCAGCGGCAACAGCAGGCGGAACAGGTGGTCGATCGGTTTCAGTGGATCAGTGCGGGGGTGATTGCGGTGACTCCGTTGCCGGTGGTGGACTTGCTGGGTACTGCCGCCGTTAATGCTCAAATGGTGGTGGAAATTGGCAAAATCTACGGCTGTGACTTGGATCTCGATCGGGGCCGAGATCTAGCTCTGTCCCTGGCGCGAACGCTGACCAGTTTGGGCTTAATTAAGGGATCTTTGCAACTGATGACCACCCTCAGCGCGACGTTGCAGCTCAATATCACCACGATCGCCGTCGGTCGGCTAATTCAGGGGGCAAGCGCTGCCTACCTCACCCGCATTGCTGGCCGCAGTTTTATTGAATACTTTCGCCATAACCAAGATTGGGGGGATGGCGGCATTGCTGAGGTGGTGCAGCATCAGTTTCAGCTTAACCGTAAGGAGGAGTTTATTAAAGGCTTTTTGCAGGAAACGATGGCTAAGGTCGTTAATCCCCTGATTGGGCAGTCTGACCCTGAACTTACACCAGATGCTCGAAAAATCCCGTGATTGCTGGGCTGTCTTTGTGTGGGATTTCGATCGAAGTGAGCAAGATTCTCCCCCGCATGGGAGTAAAACTGGGGCTGGGGTTGATGCGGTGGTTCTGGAATGGTGGCTGAGGATGGGAGTTTTAGGGCTAGGGCTGGGGATTTGGAGGCTTAGGCGGGGATATGGTTCAGATATTGGCGGTATCTCTCATTTTTTTGAGGATTGTGGCGGGGTAGTGGGGGAGGTGCGGTAGCTGTTCCTGGGGCGGAACTGTTGGCACTAGGGGCGGTGGGAGTTGGTTCTGCTGGGGTTTCGCTGCTGTCGCAAATCCAGGCTTGGAGTTTTACCTTCAAATCATCGAGCCAGTAGGGGTAACCATTCAGGGGGTCACGGAAGAATGCGGGTTTCAGGCTCTGAAAATCCTGGATTGGTATGGTTTGAGCTGCTTCGGACTCCGATCGAAGGGCTGAAACCCTACTAACTTCGTAGACCCCTGAATAGTTACCCAGTAGGGCTTGGCTAAATAGTCGTTCATGCCCAGCGCTAGGCACCGCTCCCGATCGCTCATAAAGGCGTAGGCTGTAATCGCAATAATGGGAATATGGGCTGTTTTGGGGTTTTGTCGGATGCGACGGGTGGCTTCGTAGCCGTCCATCACTGGCATCTTACAATCCATCAAAATGAGATCATAGTCTTGTGCTTCTAGGCGCTGGAGGCCCTCCAAGCCATTGCAGGCGGTATCACAGTCAAAGCCAAGAATCCGGAGTTGGGCCTTGATGACGGCCTGATTGGGGATGTGATCTTCAACAAGCAGGATGCGTGGTAAGGGGTTGCGTGGCGGTTGCATGGGGTTGTCCTGGTGGAGCGTAGCCGTCAAGGTTGGGTTTCATGGTTTTAAGGTTGTGGTTTTTATGGTGGATTTGATTGTTCGATTTTCGATGTTTGAATATTAAAGCTCTAATCGTAGCAGCGGCTTTATGCTGATGACGTATCATATTTGACCGAATTGCTTTAAATTCTCTTCATTTTTCAAATTGCATAATATGAAGAAAATGAGACTCATTAACAAGTATAAATACTGGTTTTCTGTGAGATATATAACTGATGTGAGGCAGATCACGAGATGAATGAGAATGGTGTGGCTATTGCTGGATCGGGAGGGTCTTGCGGTGAGGGGTTGGGTGTTGGGGAACCTCTCACTTTGATGAGTGAACCGAATAAAAGAGCCGATTGCAAATCGGCGATCCCAGGGGGTGGCGGGGGAGCATCCCACTTTAGCGATTTAACCGAACTGGTAGGGGCAAACCCCCCGTGGTTGCCCTGGCTTTGGGCCGAAGAGGGTCGGCACGGGGGCACGACCCCTACCGCGATTCTTTGAAAGTGGGATG
>JBMTWK010000460.1:0-3463 GCA_049452395.1 Prochlorothrix sp.
TTATTTGAGTAATAACAAAATCTGAGCTAACACGCTGAGCAACTATGACAACGCCTGTGCCCCGTAGACTGACTCGGATGTTGCAACCGTTAACCCAGTGGTATGGCAAAACACCAGAGCGGGCGTTGAACCAAGCCTATGACGCGGCCCTGCGGATCCAAGCTCTAGAGCAGGATCATTTTGAGGGTCAGCCTGTGGGCAGTCGGGATCAACCCTACAGTGCTAGTATTCAAGACTATTTTCGAGGGGAATTAAATAAGTATTTACGGATTATTCGAGTCCGTTTGGCGGAGTTTCACAGCAGCCGCACGGTTTTGGGGTTGGTGGATGAACGCATGGTGGGTCTGTCGCTGCCGGTGGCCGCCGATCGTAGCCGCAGCCGGGATGAACTGGAGGCGAGTCTTCTGTTTGAACGGTTGCGGACGATCGATGCAGTCTTAGACCGATACCGCACTGCGCCTCCCCGGTCCTCGGTTCGCTCTGGTCCTAGTGATGGTCGGGTGCCGTTGGTCTTGCCGGTGCGTTCGCCGCAATCTCCCCCGCCGGAGGGGTCTCTGCCCCTGGAGCCGGAGGGAACGGCGGCTTGGTCTGGGGCAGTTGATCAGGATGGGGAGGGCTTTGCCGATCGCACGAGCTTTGTGCCGCGATCGATTTTGGGCACCTTCGATCGCCTCCGTCGGGAGTTAGATCCCAAGGCTGAGGAGGAGGTCGTCAAGACGTTTCGATCGTCCAAAACCAAAACCGTGGTTTCCCTGCGGTTTATTTTGATCTTGATCTTGGTGCCGCTGTTGGTACATCAGGTGTCCAAGAGTTTCTTGGTGGGACCGGCGATCGATCGAGTTCGCGACAGCAGCCCCACGGCGATTTTCCTCAATGTGGATATGGAGGAGGAAGCCTTTGGGGAACTGCGCCGCTATGAGGAAAACCTTCATTTCCAGAGCTTAATCCATTTTATTGAGCCATTATCGGAAGAAGAGGTGGAGGAGCGCGTGGAACACCGGGCCGAGGAGATTGCCGAGACCTACCGTGCCGAAAGTGCCAATGCTATTAAGAATGTCTTTGCCGATGGCCTGTCGGTGATTGCGTTTATTGTGATTATGGTCCGCAGTAAGCGAGATCTTGCCATTTTGAAGTCTTTTATCGATGAAGTCATCTATGGACTGAGCGATAGTGCTAAAGCCTTCATTATTATCCTGTTTACGGATATGTTTGTGGGATTCCACTCCCCCCATGGTTGGGAGGTGATCCTAGAGGGCATCTCGCGCCACTTGGGCATTCCAGAAAGTCGCCAGTTTATTTACCTGTTTATCGCCACCTTCCCGGTGATTTTAGACACGGTGTTTAAGTACTGGATTTTCCGCTATCTCAACCGAATTTCGCCCTCTGCCGTGGCAACGTACCGCAATATGAATGAGTAGACTGTTTTATCAGCTTTTTTTGCCCTGGAATCATCCCTGCTTTATCTATCACTTTCTTTAAGCTTGACTTTAACCACCGTTAACCACAATGTCGATCGAGCAAAACCTAGGGTATTTCTTCTTTGATAAAAACCATCTCAAGCGTGCCCTGCGGCACCCTTCCCACGCTGAAGCCGATGTGCTGCCGGAGCCGCCTTTTCAACAGGTGCCCTATGGGGTGCTGGGGCGATCGCTCCTAGGGGCGATCGTGGCGGAATTTGCCGTGCGATCGGGCTGTGAAACGGTGGAGGATATGGCTGGCCACAGTACGATTATCTTAGATCAGCAGCGTCTGAGCCAGATGCAGTTGGATCTCTGCCTGGATTTTTACCTTAAGGTCGGTCCAGCGGAACGGGACGCAGGTTTACACCAGGATGCGGCGGCGCTTCAAGAGACCTTGATGGCGCTGTTTGGGGCGATTTATCTGGATGGGGGCTACAGTAGCCTGCGCCGGGTGGTGAAGCGCTTCCTAGTGGATCCAGCCCTAGGGCATACAGAGGCGGGCTAGTTTTCGGCTTAAGTCCGCTAAATCTTGGGATTTCAGGGGCTGAGCTTGGCTTTACCCCAGGTTTTTGCCGGAACTGAGGACTTGAGTTCTGATTACAGGTGTTCTACGAAAAAAAGCGACCCTAGGGTCGCTTTGGCAGCGGGAGCACAGCCTAGGGGTGAAGCGTTGGGCTGTGTTTTCCCGGTATTGAGACGAGTCATCAAGCAAATTCGCGGTCATTTGGCCCTGGGAACCGTTTTCCTAGGCAACGCTAGCGGACAGGTACCCCACCAATGCAATCAAGCCCACAGTGCCCAGAACAGTCCCCGTGGCAATGATGACATAGTTCCGGCGCTGGCTACTGCTGGCGGGTTCAACAACCTTCATCCGAGGCTCATTGGCGAAGTTGTTGATGCGGCCTCCATCTTCAACGGTATAGGGCATGGTGGTAAATCCTGGGTAGGGGACAGATGGGGAAAAATAGACGTAAGCCGATCGCAAGGGTAGCGGAAGCGGTACTGAATAGCACGATCGCGGGCTTGCGGGCTTGGAGAATCGTTATGATCTGCCTACAATTGTAAAGTTATTTTGCGAGATCTTCGATCTATCTTAATAAAAGTTCAATAAAGTACAGGTTCAGTATAGGTCCAGACAGGTTCCAAACCAGTCCCGGAACAGTTCTAAATAAGGGCTAGAGAACCTCCAGAAAAGCCCTAAACAAGCTCCAAACAAGCTCCAAACAAGCTCCAAACCAGTTCACTAAAGCTCCCAACAAGTTCACTAAAGCTCAAGATAAACCCCCATGATGACCCTCCAGTCCCTTGGATTTTGGCTAATTTGGCTGGGATTACTCAGCTATGGTTTTTTCCTCGCCTCACCTGACGATCCCGCCACCGTAGACTTGATTACAAAGCTCTCGATCGGCCAGTGGGACGGACTCAACCCGCTCCTGATCGGCCTGTTCAACGTGATGGGCCTGTGGCCCCTGCTCTATGGCTCTGTCCTGCTAGCCGATGGCCACGGTCAAATTCGCAAAGCATGGCCCTTTCTGCTGGGATCCTTTGCCCTGGGAGCTTTTAGCCTGTTGCCCTACCTTGCTCTCCGGCAACCCTGCCCTGGGTGGGATCCTGCTGGCAGCGCCACCAAAGGCCCCTCCCTCCGGGGGGTGAAAATTTTTGAGTCCAAGATTTTAGGGGCGCTAGTCCTGGTGGGCGTGGTGGTTTTCCTAGGCTATGGCTTATTTTGGGGAGATTGGGCTGATTTTGTGGCTCAGTGGCAGTCTAGCCGCTTTATTCATGTTATGAGTCTGGATTTTTGCTGTTTAAGTCTGCTGTTTCCGGCTCTGTTGGGGGATGATTTGGCCCGTCGGGGGGTGACGAATCCGATCGCTTTTTGGACGATCGCTGCTCTGCCTCTTCTTGGTCCTGCCCTCTACTGGCTGGTTCGTCCTCCTTTAGTGGCTACTGTTGCCCAAACTAAGCTGTAAACCGGGAAATAAGTCGATTTTGCGTTGGTTCTC
>JBMTWK010000461.1:0-3460 GCA_049452395.1 Prochlorothrix sp.
TTAGGGGAACCTATAGATCTCCAGTGTCCCAAGAATTACGGAACTTTTGGGAAGTTTTCCAGCTTGGTTGGGGTGAGGGAGAGGGGATCGATCGCGACGCTGGAGCGTCTGGGGAGGCATTCCCACGCAGAGCATGGGAACGAGATATCGGGCACAACCCACAACAAAAAAGGCCGGGATTGTGATGTCCCAGCCTTCGTTAAAATCTTCCAAAATTTTGTCATTACAGAACACTGCCCTAAACCCAGAACTTAGGGGGGACAGTTAGCGCCGATCGGAGGATAGAGCCAAGAATTCAACCGAACCCTCGCCCTATCCCCAGCGAATCACCCTAGAGGGGATGGAACAGCAAATCGGGTAGAAAACGGTTGAACTCAATCAGCAGACCCGCAGTAAAGGTCAGCCACAGCGCAGCCACAACGGGCGCACTGGTCATAAACTTAGCGAAATTGGGATCCATGGTCTGTCTCCTGGATAATGTCTCCTGGACGGGTTGTCCTGTATGGTCTCTCCGGTTGAGATCCCTGGGGGATCAGCCTGAGAGAGGGCTAGGTTAGCCGTAAACCGGAAAAGCCTAGCGAGGCGAAGTGGTAACTTCGCTGTCCTTAACGGTTAGAGTCCCAGAGGAAAAAGCCTGGAACGCAGCCACGGGCCAGGTGAAACCAGAGAGCGCACACTGCATGGCAAGGGGCGCATCAATGAAGATTTCGTAATCTGCGGGGTTCTTCCGCTCGTGGATGGCAATTAGGTAGGAACGACCCACCCAGCCAATCCAACCGGCGATGTACAGGAACATCAGACCTGGAATGATGAAATCACCCGCATGGCTCCAACGGCCATCTACGATCAGGTGGGGTAAGCCTTCTTCACCACAGAGCGCAGAGGCATAACGCTCAAAACGGGCCTGGGCTTGGGGAGTAGCAGCAGCTTCAGCACGCGCAATAAAGGCAGCCGACTCGCTACAGGGGGTTAAGCCCGCTACGGCTGCGGAGGCGGCGGGAACGGCGCTAAACCACAGGCAAACCGTTAGAACGAGAGCAAACAATCGTCGCATGGATATTGTTTCCCTTCAATAACAAAACAAAAAGCTTTTTTCACACGAGACCCCGCAAAACCTTCCAACTGTGACGTGGAAGCTTAGGGGGGGACTAGAAACGATCGCAGCAGCCAGCAGCCCAACGGGTCTGGGCGGGGGTTCAAGTCCGAACAGAGTCCCCAGGTTGCTAGCGCTGGAAGTGGGTATGATTGGGTAAGGCTAACAACCCCCCAGTTGGAGCCGTCAGACCGTCCCTTCGCGCGGGTCAATCCCAGGTGAGACTGGCCCCACTTTGGCCTAGGGTTCTGTTTGGGAGCCGTGCTGCAATCGGGTCGCACAACACTCCACCGATCGCTGCTAGCCGCGCATCACAGCAAACATCACACAAACTATGGCCCAAGTTTGACGCAAATATTTAATAAACGTATCAGCGAATGGCAACAGTTCTAGGGATTGAAACAAGTTGTGACGAAACTGCCGTCGCAATTGTAAATAATCGTCAAGTTTTAAGTAGTGTCGTGCGATCGCAGATCGAAACCCATCGTCACTATGGCGGGGTGGTGCCGGAGGTGGCCTCGCGCCAGCATTTGGAGGCGTTGAACCCGGCGATCGAGGAAGCTTTGGCCCAAGCGGGCTTGGGGTGGGAGTCGATCGAGGCCGTAGCGGCAACGGTGGCTCCGGGTTTAGTGGGGGCGTTATTGGTGGGGCTGATGGGGGCTAAGACCCTGGCCATGGTTCACCGCAAGCCATTCTTGGGGGTCCATCACCTGGAGGGGCATATTTACGCCAGTTACCTCGATCAACCGGACCTAGAGCCTCCCTTTCTCTGTCTGCTGGTTTCGGGGGGCCACACCAGTTTGATCCACGTGAAAGACTGCGGCCAGTATGGGACGATCGGCCAAACCCGCGATGATGCGGCGGGGGAAGCTTTTGATAAGGTGGCGCGGCTGCTGGATTTGGGCTATCCGGGGGGACCGGCGATCGATCGCCTCGCGACCCAGGGCAATCCCAAAGCTTTTCCGTTGCCCGAAGGCAAAATCGCCCTAGCCACGGGGGGCTACCACCCCTACGACTCCAGCTTTAGCGGCCTGAAAACGGCGATGTTGCGGTTAACCCAGGAGTTGCGGGGGGCGCTGCCGGAGGGGGAGGGGCTACCGGTGGCGGATTTGGCGGCCAGCTTCCAGGCGACGGTGGCCAAGGCGCTGACGAAGCGGGCGATCGCGGCGGCGCAAAATTTGGGGTTGGGGACGATCGCCGTGGGGGGCGGGGTGGCGGCGAATCGGGGCTTGCGGCAGCAGTTAACCCAGGAGGCGGAGGCGCTGGGGCTGCGGGTTTTATTTCCGCCGTTGAAGTTGTGTACGGACAATGCGGCGATGATTGCCTGTGCGGCGGCGGAGCATTTCGATCGCGGCGATCGATCGCCCTGGGATCTGGGGGTGCAGTCCCGAATGCCCTTGGAAAGGGTCATGGAGTTGTATCAATAAGACCCGTAGCAATCGAGCCTGTAGCAATAAGACCCGTAGCAATCAAGCCTGTACCCATGAAGACAACCCTTGCACCTCCCCCCCTGATGGTTACGCCGTCGGCGATCGCCCTGCCGCCGGAACCCATTTGGCGCTTAACCTTGGCCCACTATCACGCCATGGTGCGATCGCAGATCCTCACCGAAGCTGATCCCCTGGAGTTCCTCGACGGCTTTCTCGTCCCTAAAGCGATTAAAAGTCCGCTCCACCGTCTCTCTACTAGTCTATTTCAGGACTTTCTCTCAGATTTCCGGCCTCCTAATACCCATTTGAATGCCCACGAACCCATTACCCTAGAGACCAGTGAGCCGGAGCCAGATGTTACGGTGATTCAGGGGGAAACGACTGATTATCGCGATCGTCATCCTGGTGCGGCTGAGGTGCTGCTTGTGGTGGAAGTGGCGGATGCGACCTTGGAGCGCGATCGGGGCTTGAAAAAGCGGCTCTATGCAGCGGCGGGGATTGCGAATTACTGGATTTTGAATTTGGTCGATCGGCAACTGGAGTGCTATTCAGAACCGGCGATCGGACCCGATAACCAAGGCAGTAACCTGGAAACAGCCGCAGTTTATCAGCAATGCCAAATTTTGACGGAATCCAGCGAGATAGGGTTGCCTTGGGGGGTTGAGGGCGATCGGGGTCTCCCGATCGTTGCAGACTTGTTTTAGAGCTGATTTATGAAGTAAATCTTAAGAGAGCTGAAAGCACTGTAGTGAAGGGGTTGTAGCGATTCGGTACTCAAAAACACTATTTTGCAAAACCCCTGCTATGACTGCGTTTCAGCGACTTCGTAAATCAGCTCTTAGGGGAACCGAGGACAGCCGATTGCAAATCGGCGATCCCAGGAGCAATTATCTTGAGAGTCAAGGGGGTGAAACAAAAAAGCAAGACTGAGTGAGGA
>JBMTWK010000462.1:0-3460 GCA_049452395.1 Prochlorothrix sp.
GCTATGGGGAGTCTCAGCCGCTGGTCGATAACAGCACCAACAGCAATCGCCAACGTAACCGCCGCTTAGAGATTCAGATTACGCCCTAGGGGATACTTTAGGGGGGTTATAAGCCTAGGAGAGTTCTCCCCTAACTCCCTTCTCGCCAGGGAAAATTGGAAAGCCGATTGCAAATCGGCGATCCCAGGGGATGTTTTTGGAGCTAATTGCAAATCGGCGATCCCAGGGGGATGTTTTTGGAGCCGATTGCAAATCGGCGATCCCAGGGGAGGGGGTTTGGGGTTGCCGCGACTCAGCGCGAGTTTATGCCTTAATGTAATTCTGGTTTGATGGAGACTTGGAGCACGTCGATCGCCGTGGCCAAAATTTCATCGGGGTCAAAGGGCTTGGTTAAGTACAAATTGCCCCCTGCCTCCATCCCCTCCGCCAGATCCGCCTTTTGCCCCTTCATCGTGACAAAAACAATGTAGGTTTCCCGTAGCTCCAATTGGTGGCGGATGCGGCGGCAAACCTCGAAGCCATCCAGCTTGGGCAATAGCACATCCAAAAAAATCAGTTGGGGCTTGAGCACCTGGGCCAAGGTGAGGGCATCGACCCCATTGACCGCTGTCACCACTAAAACCCCCGATTGGCGCAAGGGTTCTAGTACCTTTTCCAAGAGGAACCGGATATGGGATTGATCATCCACCACTAAGATCGTGGGGGTCGGGTCGGCCATGGGATGGGTTAGGGGTCTTCGGGAGGGTTGACCGGCATTGAGGTGACCAGGGGCGTGGGTTCAGACCGGTGTGAGTCGAACGTTTGGGCTTCTGTCTGATTCGCGCTGCTATAACTTGCCTCAGCATGATTTGCGGGCGTGTGCTGGGTCTCGGCAGAGTGGCCTTCGGTGTGGTGACCTTCAGGGGACCTCACCGCAGTTGGCGGGGTTGGCTCGGCTGGGCTGGTGTGGTGGGTGAGGGGGGTCGAGGGGTCGAGGGGGGCGATGGAGTTGGCGGCGATCGGACTGTCTACCGTGGGATCTGGATCGGGGGGGGCTGCGGGAGAATCCCCAGCGGTGCGGGCCATGGCGGCCTGTTGGCGGATGAGGACCATGCCGGTAATGGTGCCCCCTGCGACACCGCCGATCGCCCCCAGAACTTGACAAATTTGCTGCCAAGGCGGGGATTGCTCCGGTAGAAATGCTTGCCAGAGGGCGATCGGGGCCAAGGAGGCGGCAATCCCTAAATTCAAGGCACCGGCCCAGACCGCAAACGCTAGGATCACTCCAGCAAACCATGCGGCTTTGACCACTTGGCGCTTGGTATCGAGCCAGCCTGCAAACCCTCCCACCGTGAAGGAGATCATCATGCCTGTGGCAACGGTGGGCACAATCCCAGAAGTCATATAAATGGATCCCACAAAGGTGCCGATGGCAATGCCAACGGCTAGGGTGCCAAGTTCAACGGGGAGCCAAAACTTCCAGTTCAGGGGTGAGTCAGTCATGGGGTTTGCAGGGAAATGAGTCAGGCAGAATAATGTGTCTAGTTTTCAGTGTCTAGCGAAACGGGGGTTTATTCAATACCTGAACGGAACCGGAACGGATGCCGGGAGGGTGCCGTGATGATTTCCCCAGGAAACCCGAATAAGACCTGACAAAACACAGTCCCTGATCTACAATTCAGCCACTTGTGAGGGAACCCGCCATGCTCGATCGATATTTCACCCGGTCTCGAAACATTAACCCCACGGTTGCAGCAACCCCTGCTTCGGCCTTGGTTCCGGTTGGGACGGCGATCGGCGATAGATCCCGCCTCTCCCGTTGTTTATCCCGTTATCTGTCCCGTTGCCTGTCCCGTGCGGGCCTGCGGCCCGGTCACCTGCTGTCCCAGATGGCCTTGCTGGGGTCGCTTTTGGGTTTGGGGACGGGGCTGAGCTTGTTGGGCCAAGGGTTGCGGCCTGCGGCGGTGCTAGCCTATGAAGCCAGGGCCACGGTGACGATCGACCATGGGACCGGGGAAAGCTATAACAGCTTGTTGCGGCGGGCGGAGGCTGTGGGACGGGCAGCGGCCCAGCGGACCTTTGACAATGACATTTTGGTGACGGAGGTGCTGATTTTCGTCAATGCCCAAAAGCAGGGCATGGAAGCGCCGTTGTTAGCCATCCAAGCCAGCCGTTTCCAGTGGAATAGCCTGCCTGACCCCCGCCAATGGGCCATCTATTACAGCAATACCCGTGGACTGTTGGGCTTGGAATATTCGGCCCCGGATGCCCCCGCTACGGCAACGCTGCCCGGTTTGGGCCAAGGCTCCTTTGCGATCGAGGCTCCCCGCCCCAATGGCCCCGCAACGCCCAGCAGCACAACGGCGAACAACCCTGGGACGACTCTGCCCGGTGCAGCGTCGGTGTCGCCCATTTTCTCTAGCCCTATTTTTAATCCCACGGCGACCGCTGCCGATCGGGCTAGCGCTGGGGCGGATTCGGGTGCCGCCAGTGCCCGCAGTCAACCGGCGTTACCGGCGATCGCGGTTCCCGTTGGTCCTGCAACTGGTCCTGCAACTGGTCCTGCAACTGGCGCGACGGCCCCCCTCTCCCTGCCTACGGCGGACCCCATCACGGCTCCCAGTCCTGCCGCCACGCCCCTCTTCCCCCCTAACCCCGACGCTCCCCTGCCTGCCGATCCCGCCTCTACTCCAGACTCCCCCCTCTCCAGCGACCTCCCCAACCCCTTTAGCTCCAATCTGGAAGGCTCGGATTCAGCCAGCGACAGTTCAGCGAGTGAGTAACAGCAAAATCCAATGGTCATTACAGCACCTACTCCCCTGATCTCGCAGGAACTGACCGTAGAGCAGTTCCTGGCGCAGTATGGCGAGGACGATCGGGTTGAGTTGATGGATGGGGAGGTTGTGGATTTGGAACCAACGGGATCCCATGAGCAGGTAGCTGCATTTTTGAGCCGGAAGCTCAATGTCGCGATCGATCGCCAGGATTTGCCCTATTTCATCCCCCATCGCTGCTTAATCCAAACCTTTAGCGTGGGTACAGCGCTACGGCCCGACTTGGTGGTGCTGGATGAGTCACAGTTGGGGCAAGAACCGCTCTGGCGACGGGAGCCGGTGGTGACGTTGGGGTCAACGGTGCGATTGGTGGCGGAGGTGGTCAGTACGAACTGGCAGAATGATTATGCCCGCAAGTTCGAGGAGTATGAGGCGCTGGGGGTTGCGGAGTATTGGATTGTGGATTATCGCGGTTTAGGGGGCAAATACTATATTGGTCTGCCGAAGCAGCCGACGGTGACGCGCTGTTGTTTGCGGGGGGAAAATTATGAGCGGGTGTTGCTGCGTCGGGGTGAGGTGTTGCGGTCTGAGGTGATTCCGGGGTTTGAGTTGGCGGTAGATGCGCTGTTTGCCTACGGTACCCCTCCCCCATTCAGCAATCTCTGACCCAATCCCTTGGAAAGAACAGGAGTCCCCCTTAGAATGGG